>CAYNPR010000016.1:0-10695 GCA_964399115.1 uncultured bacterium
GGACAGTATGGATTTGGAACGAGAGCGGGGCATCACCATCAAAAGTCATCCTATCAGGATGGAATACAAACACCATGATGAAAACACCTATGTTCTTAACTTGATTGATACGCCGGGTCATGTTGATTTCAGCTATGAAGTTTCCCGTTCCCTCGCAGCTTGTGAAGGCGCACTTTTGTTGGTGGATGCTTCCCAGGGCGTAGAAGCTCAGACAGTATCCAATGCATACCTGGCCATAGAGAATGATCTTTCAATTATTCCCATAATCAATAAAGTGGATTTGTCTTCAGCCCGATTAACGGACGTTAAAAATCAGATAATGGAATTGATTGGATGTGATGAAAGTGAAATCATCCAAGCCAGCGCAAAGGAAAGTATCGGCATACAGGATATTTTTGATGCCATCATTGATAAAATTGACCCTCCAAAAAAGAATGATGATGCACCGGTACGGGCATTGATTTTTGATTCCATGTATGACAATTACAAGGGTGCCATTCCCTATGTTCGTATGTTTGATGGGATTCTGAAACCAGGTATGACGGCTCAATTTTTCACTCACGATCGAGAATATGAGATTACGGAGACAGGGTATTTTATATTGGATAAAGTGAAAACAAAGGAACTGGGGTCAGGGGAAGTTGGTTATGTAGTCGCTAGTATAAGGGACATGGGACATATTGAACCAGGCGACACCATAACGGTGAAGGAAAACAAAGCCGATGCATCTCTCCCAGGATATAAGCAAATCAAGCCCATGGTATTTTCAGGGTTGTATCCGGCGGACGCTGATGAATACGACCAGTTAAGACAAGCGCTGGAGAAACTCAAACTCAATGATGCATCTCTGGCATTCTTACCCGAGTCAAGCGAAGCGTTGGGTTTTGGGTTTCGTTGTGGATTTCTGGGGCTTTTGCACATGGAGATTATTCAGGAAAGGCTGGAAAGGGAATTTGATCTGGATTTGGTGACCACAACGCCAAACGTCATATACCAAGTTCATACGAGTGATGGACGGGTTCTAACCGTAGATACGCCTGCGAAAATGCCAGGCTCGGTAGACAAAGCCGGAATTTACGAGCCTATCGTTTCTGCAGAAATTTTGACTCCCAAAACTTATATTGGCGGACTCATGAAATTGTGTCAGAAGAAACGAGGGATTTATAAAAACACAAATTACCTCTCACCAGAAAAAGCACAACTGCATTATGAATTACCTCTTGGTGAAATTATTTTTGACTTTTACGATAAATTAAAATCCCTTAGTAGTGGTTATGCTTCATTTGACTATGAGTTTAAGGAATTTCAAAAAGCAAGCCTCCAGAAATTGGATATCCTGATTCATGGTGAACCGGTGGATGCACTCTCGACCATTTGTCATGCCGATGATGCTTATCACCGAGGGATTGCCCTGTGCAGCAAATTGAAGGAACTGATTCCCCGGCAGATGTTTGAAGTAGCCATTCAGGCGGCGTTGAATAATAGGGTCATCGCAAGAACCACCGTACGAGCCTTAAAGAAAAATGTTACGGCCAAATGCTACGGCGGTGACATAACACGGAAGCGAAAATTGTGGGAAAAACAGAAAAAAGGGAAGAAGCGGATGAAAATGGTTGGTAAAGTGGAAATTCCTCAGGAAGCGTTACTGGCAGTACTGCAAATCGAATCAGATTGAGTTTTATGGATTTCACCTACTGGAGATCCACCCGATCGCCTCTATACAGTTTCCTTTTCACAATACCGTTGTTTGTCATTTACGAGGCAGGTATTTTTCTAACCTCATCCGAAGATTTGCTCGTTTTGCGAAATGGCGCGGATGCCTTAATGCGACAATTGTTGGAATCGTTCGGTATCTTTGGTCTTTATGGGATGGGCGCCATGTTTTTAATTGGTTTTATCGTCATTTTTATCATCCAATTTAAATTTTGGAAAGGAACGAATATTCATGGCGATTACTTGATTATTATGATCGGAGAAAGTTTCGTCTGGTCCATCCTGATTTATTTCCTAATGGCGAATGCCCACCTGTTATTGATGACCCCAACAGGACGGTTGTTGATCCAACAAGTCACCTTGGCAGTTGGGGCGGGTATTTATGAAGAGTTTCTGTTCAGGGTTTTGTTGATTGCTGGTATTTCAGTTTTACTGGGCTTTATTTTTCAATGGTCGGAAAACGCCCGGGATTGGATGGCGATGGTTATCGCTGCAGGTATTTTTTCATCTTTTCATTTTATAGGTGAATACGCTGACTATTTTTCTTTTGAAGTCTTTATGATTCGCTTTTTTGCCGGATTGTTTTTGGGAACCCTTTATTTTCTGCGGGGTTTTGGCATTACGGCATGGGCACATGCTTTTTATGATTTGATAGTTTTAACACGAATGACAACTCAGTAACGTAGGGTTAAGTAATTTGCGCCATGAAATTAAACAGGGTTATATTGATGTTTGTTGGTTTGACACCTTATCTTTCTAGCGTTAGCGAAAGGTTAATATGTATTATACGAGGTCTGGATACTCGCATTGAACTAGCTTGTCAGCGGAAGAGGCGACCGTCTAACCTAACTAGATTTAGCGCCGCCAATTTTACATTTGGGAACCAATTGTCGCTCTGGCCGTATTAACTTTTTTATTGCTGTGATCATGATGATTTTCAAATATGAGCAAAAATACCTCTTAAGTTGTTCCAATTGCGGTCAGGTAGAAGATCCTTCCAATCAATTTTCTCAGAAATGTGGAAATAACGTCTGATGTATCCCATTCTTTTTGAAATTGGCCCCTTAAAGATTTATTCTTATGGTTTTATGCTGGTGATCGCCTTTTATACCTGTTTTTACCTGTTGAATCATGATATGAAGCGACTGGGTTACGACAACAAATTCGCTCCCGACATTGTATTTTGGGCAGCAGTTGGTGGGATTCTGGGGTCGAAATTGTATTATTTACTTGAAAATTTGGATCAAGTCATTCAAGATCCGTTTGGCATGATTTTCAGTGGATCGGGGTTGGTTTTTTTAGGTGGCCTTATGGGAGGCACTTTTGGCGTCACCATGGTTTTACGAAAAAATAATTTACCTTGGTTGGTTTTTGCTGATATTGTCGCACCATTGCTTATTCTTGGTTATGGGATCGGCCGAATTGGGTGCTTTTTAGTAGGTGATGATTACGGCATTTCATCCGATCTTCCCTGGGCAATGACTTTCCCGAACGGTTTACCACCCACTTTAACGGCAGTGCACCCAACCCAGATGTATGAAACTATTTTAGCTCTAGGTATTTTTTCATTTCTCTGGTCAAGGCGAAAAAACGTTCAGGTTACAGGAAATTTATTTTTTACCTACTTGATTTTGGCGGGTGTTGAACGGTTTATGATTGAATTTATACGAATAAATGAAAAATACTTTTTTGGCGAGTTTTCCGGTGCTCAAATCATTTCCGTGATTATGATTTGCATTGGAACTTATTTCCTTCTTTATCCCGTTCCGAAAAGTGACTCGGACACATCTTAAATTTTTATTGTTCTTTCTGATTCTTGCGAATCGGATCCTTGGACAAGTTGAATTTTTGATTTCAGAATTCCGTCTCTTCCCGGAAAAAATCACCATCTTGGAAATTGAACCCACATCGTTGAGTTGGTCCATTGCAAACGGATTTATCCTGTTAGACAGCCATAGAAGAGAACTCGTCGAATTAAATACTGTTGGTGACGTTTCCCTGTCCAGCGGTTTTGGGAAAAATTCCAGCATTTATGGGGAACCGATAGCAATGGGCATTTCTCCCGAAGGAATTTGGGTCGTGGATCGGTTGGAAAACCAAATATCTCTTCTGGATTATCGTCTAAATTTGATTCGAAATGACAGATTGAACCTGCGAATTTTTCCTGAATATGCCACTGTGGATCCCTGGGGGAGAATTTTCCTTTATTCCCGATCCTACAATAGTATCTTCATTGTTGACAAGGGCGAACTTGATTCTCAGCCGTTTCTTGATTTGTCAAAAGAATTTTCTGAGATGATTTGTATTAAGGATATGATGATCAATCAGGATGGTGAGTTTGGAATTCTTGATTGTGAAGGGATGGTTCATTTTTTCAATCGCTTGGGGAAAAAACAACTTTCCTTTCCGTCAAATGTGAATCGTCCCGAATTTATTGCGCCCGTGAGGCAAAAATGGTTTGTCTTTAACCAAAATGGAGAAGGCATGTCCGTTAGAGAGCAGGAAAAAGTTTCAATTCCGGGCGCGAGCGTTCCTGTGCTGGATATTGCCGTCATGAATCGCTCCATCGCCATTTTATCCCACGATCATATTCTGATTCTTAATGTACAGTTCTAAAGGATGGTTTTGTAGCATCTTTCTGTCCATTTCCTGTGTTTTGAATGCGCAGATCCAGTCTGCTACTGACACCATTCAGGTCTCCGAAAAGCAGAACTTTATCCAGTTGGATCATCCATTTGTCATTGAATCTTCTGTTCAGATTTATCGAAATGATATCTTTATCAAACCCAATAAAATTGACGTAATGAATGGAACCCTTGAAATGCCGAAAGGAAAGGATGATTATACCGCCATCATTACTTATGATTATTTAACAGAAGGGTTACCCCTGTCCGTTGGACCTAAGTGGAAGTCCCTTCCGAGTTTGAACCTGGAAGATGTTCTTTCTGATACAAGTACGTCAAATGCACCAACTATGATTCAGGACGAAGGGGAGGAAGTGTTTACATCCGGCAGTATATACAGGAAATTGACCATATCTCCCTTAGGTGGTTCGGATTTTTCGGGTGGACTGCAGATGCAATTGAATGGTCGATTAGCTGAAAATTTATACGTAAGCGGAGTTTTAACGGATCGTAATCTCCCGATTCAGCCGGAAGGCACTACTCGGGAGATTGTAGACCTTGACCAGGTTTACCTATCGGCAACCCATCCAAATTTTACAGTGAACGCTGGTGATATTATTTATAATTATTCACATATGTACAGTAATATCAATAGAAAGCTTGTAGGGTTAAACAGTGACTTTAATAACGATAACTGGATAGGTTCGGGGGTTTACGCCAGTTCAAATGGTGAATATCAGTCCATTGAGATAAAGGGTAGAGATGGAGATCAGGGACCTTATCAATTATTTGATGTAAATGGGGACAGGGATATTATTATCTTGTCCGGCACGGAAAAAATCTGGGTGGATGGAAAAAAACTTATCCGGGGTCAAAATTATGATTACACCATCGATTATTCCCAGGCTGAGATCATTTTCACTCCGAAAGTATTAATTCATTCCGATTCAGATATTTTTATAGAATTCCAGTATTCCAATTTCCTATACGACAAAGGTTTTACCGGTGGTACCCTTACGAGAGAACTTGGCAAAAAGGGTTCATTCTCCTTGGGAATTTTTCATGAAGGTGATCAATCCGGGAAAGAGGATTGGAGTCAAGATATACTGGACAGTCTCGAATCAATCGATAATGGAAAAATTAGGATCGGCACAGCCATATTGGCTTCTGAAGGTGATTATGTTTCTGTTGATTCCATTTACGTCTATGATCCTGATTCTGATAATATGGTTCGTTATACAGTTGCGTTTGAATATGATCCGGAGGGTACTTACCGAAGACAAATATCATCAACCGGAAAAATCTATTACGAATTTGTCCCGCCCGATGAACGGAATATGCAACTGGATCTTTACAGCCCGCATCAAACGATTAATGCGCCCAAATCCCACCAATACGGATTTATAAGCACCAACTACCGACTGGGCGAAAAAATCGGCATATCGGGAACAGTGTCTAGATCAGGATTTGACCTCAATTCCATGAACACGGCCAGCGGATCCATTCAGGAAGGATTTTCCCATAGATTTTCCATAAATGCGGATACTTTAAAAA
This sequence comes from uncultured bacterium, assembly GCA_964399115.1. GTDB lineage: Bacteria > Fidelibacterota > Marinisomatia > Marinisomatales > UBA1611 > CAYNPR01. Next base: position 5,892 of record CAYNPR010000016.1, read on the forward strand.
TTGGTTCTATTGGATGGACGTTTTCCTTATCGGACTGGTACAGGAGCGATGATTATGTCGCCCTTGGGCGGGAGAATGACGTAATGCAGCCACGATTATGGAACCTTGATTCTACATTGACCAAGGGTGTGAGGGAGTCAAATCTGAAATCTGTACTGATGATTTCCAATATTGGAGAGTCTGGTTTTGAATTTGCGCGGTTGAACTTTTCCGAGAATCAAAAAGACAGACTACAGTTTAACCAACAAGTTACGCACCCACTGCTTCAGAACTCATTTTTGAACTATCTGACCATAGATAAGCCTGTCGGTTCCTTCTCCAGAACACAGGGACGATTTCAGATCAATTCATTCAATATCACACCATTCATAAGGTATTTGGGCGAAGATGAATTCGAAGTCAAACGATTTAAGGAAACAGGTGGAGGTTTTAATCTAAAATTTAAACAATCGCAGGTAGAAACTGGGTTGGATAGGCGGGAAAATGAAACGTTTGTTTCCGCCTGGGAAAATGAATCAAACGATATAATCGGGTTTATGAATTATAAATCGAAATCCAAAAATGGATGGAACCAGAATATCATTATTAAGAAAAGAGTAAAGTCGTTTGAAAATAATATTAAGTCTTATGATTACGCATTGGCTAAAATTTTTATCGCATATTCTGAATTCCTCCATCCCGTCAATTGGGAATTGCAGTTAAAGACCGAAGAGTCTTTCTCGGAAAAGCGTGCGATCGTTTACGATTCGGTAGGGACAGGTTTGGGTCAATATCGTTATGATCTGATTTTCAATACTTATGTTTCGGATCCTAATGGAGCTTATCTTGCCTATACAGTGCCGACAGGGGATAGATTTCCCACAACGGTTTTGGAAGGTGCACAAAGGATTGGGTTTGATTTTGGTAAGCTCGAAGGATTTCCCAATATGTTGATCCGGTCCAACTCACGATTGAATTATCGAGGAAAAACTGTTGGGATTGATCAATTATTCGATCCGAATTTGAACGATTCAACCCTGTCCAGGTCCAGGTTGAATTCCAGGCTCGAATTTATGTATCTAGGAAAGCGGCGGATATCGAGCTGGCTTGAATATAACCAAAATCTTGACGGACTGGATCCTCGCGGAAATGATTTGAGCCAGGATACGGAATTGGGGCTGGATTTTAATGAAAAATTCTCAGAATTCATTTCAATAAGGAATAAGGGTAAAATCAGGAAAAAATCCGTTGAATCTACCATTTCTACATCAAGAGAAAGGGAAACTGAAGGTTGGTGGAATGAACTTTGGTTTCAATTCAGATTCAGCAGATCCATAGATATGGATTTTGGTTTCCTAAACGGAGTTGATTCAGGGACACAGCAGGGAACGGATTTTTCTGCTAAGGCATATGGCATGACAATTGATGGGAGGTTCTTCTTTGGACGAAAGGGGAAATTACAGACCAGCTTTACCTGGACGACAGCAAAGGAAGATAGTGGACTGGATTACGTTCCACCGGAAGCTTTGAACGGATATCCCGTTGGAAGTGGGTTTAGGTCCAATTCGCGAATGCAGTATTTTCTGAACCAATCCGTTTCCATGATTTTTTCACTCAATACGATCCAAGACGATCGCTATGCTGATTTTATTACCTTTCAGGGAGAAATTCGTGCGAATTTCTAAGCATTTTGGATTGATTATAGTGGGAATTGTTTTGGGCCAGGGAGAACCAATTCGCATCGATGCAATCCAACCAAGTCTCGTGTTGGATTCGTTAAATATGTATTTGGAAAAAAGTCCAAATCTTTCCCATGAATTCAAACTTGATTCCTATGGCTTAAAGCCACCCCATACAACCTATGAAATATTCGACCATGAAAAAATCGTTGATACCTTAATTGTAGCGAGCACGGAAGAAATACGCCCTAAAATTTTATATCGAATCAGCTCGTCTTACGCCAAAGCCCCAATTGGGAGTGATTTTGACCTCGTTGGCAAACAATTGGCTCGACGCTATTTCTTTTTAAACGAAATACCACAGTACGAACTGGGGCTTGTTCGAAAGGATCACATTGGTGCCCTCATCGAAATTGAACCATGGTTTGAAAGCCATTTTTCAGGACTGTTTGGGATGAGTAAAATGAATCAGTCATGGGATCTCACAGGCGAAATAGATCTTCATTTGGAAAATATTCTTCGGACGGCCGGTATGATCGACCTTTTTTGGAAAAGAATTGATTCCTTGTCTCAAGTCATTCGGTTTGATGTATTGGAAACCCATCCATTTGGGTGGGACTTAGGTGTGAATTGGCAATATCACCATGAGGTCGTTCTTGGGCAATATACCGTAATTGAAAACAGATCAATGGTGCAAACGTTTGTTCCCTGGATTAACCAGTTCCGATTGGGATATGTGTCCGGACGGACCGTCCCAACAAATGATGGAGAATCGAACAGTTACGAAAGCGTTGTTTCAAAAGCGATTAGCCTGGCTTCCATGATTGATTACAGGAATGACCGTTTGTTGCCAAGTCGTGGGTTTCTATTAAATACCACCGCCGATGTTGGATTACAGGAACAGTCTACCTTTATAAAGGGAGAAGTGGAATTTCAACATTTTCGGACTATTAGCCCGGTTTTTCATGGGTTATTCAAAATTGTAGGAAAAGGAATACATGATTTTGAAAATGAAATTCCTAAAACACGCTATTTCATATATGGAGGCGCATCTTCCATGCGAGGGTACGGAGAACAACAGTTTTCGGACAGGCATTATTATATTTCAACGTTGGAATTGGCATATAAACCTGCATCCTTTTTTCAAGCTGATTTATTTCTTGATCATGGGTTGTCTCCCAGCGGGCAGTATATGGGATATGGTGTAGGGTTTACACAAATTAACAAAGAATCGATAATCAAAGTACAATTTGCGCTTCCAAAAAGAGGGACTCTGTCTGAAGGGAAACTTCATATAAAATGGATATCCAGACTGTAGGCTTTCCGAATCAAAATAAGGTAATTTCCATAATGCAATACAAACCATATAGCAGAATTCCATTCTTTGTATTGTTTTTAATTTTGTTTTCAGGATGTGAAATAAAGCGCGATGCTTTGGGGGCAGATAATGAAATCCGGGTCATTTGTTCCGAAATAGACAAACCTATTATCCGGAAATATTTATCGGCAATATTTACAGATACGGTTTATACTCCCCAACCTGAACCATATTATCATTTGAAGTTTTCGGATCCCGATGCATACAATAGTTTAAAGGCACAATCCCAGGTTGTTGTTGCAGCAGTGAACCGTGATCCTGGAAATCCAGGATATCAATTGATGAAGAGACTACTGACCAAGAGCCAGTTTGAAGAAACGGAGAATAATGACCCAATTCTCATTGCAAGGGACTTGAATGCGAAAAACCAATTATTCATGATTGTTAATGGGCAATCTGAAGAACACGTAATGAGAACGGCACAATCCAAGCGCAATAGGATTCGAAAACACTTTTTTGATTTATTCAAGGAAAGACAGAAACGATTCTTGTTCAGCGAAACACGAAATAAAAAATTGGAGGAATCCATACTGGAAACACATGGGTGGCGGATCAAAATTCCCTGGGGATGGGAAATGATCAGGAACAGTCCTGATTCCAATTTTGTCTGGATCGGCCGCGAAATGCCCTTTCAATGGGTTAGTATCAACTGGCATGAAGGTAACCTGGTGGATGATGAATTGAGTGTCGGGAATTTCATTTGGTCTTGGCCCAGCACCTATTATGGCATTGTCCAGTTCAATCATTATAAATTCAAATTGAATAATGTAAAGTTCAGGAATCACAACGCATGGCTTGCGGAAGGAATATGGGAGACGATTGACCTAAAAGAATCAAAAGGCGGCCCGTTTAGTTCTTATCTTTTTTATGATAAAAAAAATGATCGGACCTATCACCTGAACTTTCTCGTACATTCGCCCAACAATGACAAATCCATTTATATGAGACAAATGAAAATGATTGTGAAAACGTTTTCCGCACACCAATAGAATGAGAATTTTAGTCACGGGAGCATTCGGACAATTGGGAACAGTCCTGTGTCGCATTGCCTCGGATGATTTTGATGTCATTGAGACAGACATGCGTATCCCGGACGGTCGAAATGGAATCCGGATAGATATCAGGGATTTTCCGATGCTTAAAAACATCATCAACATTACTTCCCCGGACGTCATCGTTAACTTGGCCGCCATGACAAACGTGGACGGGTGTGAGCAAAATCCGTTACTGGCCCGGGAGATCAACACTGCCGGTGTTCAGCATCTTTGCGATGCCTTTGATGGAAAGATCGTTCACTTGTCCACGGATTATGTTTTTGATGGGCAAGATGGCCCCTATTCAGAGGAAAGTCAGGTTAATCCAATCAGTGTCTATGGTGAAACAAAACTGGCTTCTGAGCGTATCCTCCTGTATTCAAACCCGAGCCACTTGGTGATTCGTGGGAATGTGATCTACGATGATTTAAAATCCACACAAGCCAGTTTTCTTAACTGGGTTGTGGATTCTCTGGAAGATCGCAAGGAAATACATGTCGTTAATGACCAGATCAATAATCCAACTTGGACGGTATCCATGGTGGACATCATCCTTCTTTGTATTGAAAAGAATGTCTCAGGCATTGTACACTGGGCAGATGCAGATTTACTCAACCGTTATGATTTTGCGCTTAAGATTGCAGACAAATTCGAGTTAAATTCAAAATTGATCAAACCCATCACGACGGATGAATTGGAGCAGGATGCATCGCGTCCGCTACAATCAGGCCTTA
>CAYNPR010000016.1:10795-15643 GCA_964399115.1 uncultured bacterium
ATCACGACGGATGAATTGGAGCAGGATGCATCGCGTCCGCTACAATCAGGCCTTAAAACCGATTATTTGAATCAACTGCTTGGGATTATACCTCCGTCGATCGATGATTGCTTAAATGCCATACTGGAGCGACGTTCCGAATGAAAACGCTAGTCATTTCACCGACCTATAATGAGCGGAAAAACATTCAGTCCCTGATCGAGCAGGCCCTGAACCCGAATCCGGATTATCATTTGCTGGTTGTAGATGATAATTCTCCTGATGGGACGGCCGAAAAAGTAAAGGAACTTCAAAACTCGTATCCCAATCTTCACCTGGAAGAACGCCCTGGGAAAGCCGGTTTGGGTACGGCCTATTTGTTTGGATTCAAATGGGCATTGGATCGGGATTATGAGGCAATAGTTCAGATGGATGCTGATTTGTCCCATGATCCCAAAGACGTTCCACGCCTTGTGTCCGAATTGAAAGACCATGACCTGATAATCGGCAGCCGTTACGTTGAAGGAATCAGTGTTGTTAACTGGCCCATAAGGAGGTTGATTCTAAGCTATAGCGCCAATGTGTATTCCAGAGTAATTACAGGTATGCCGATCAAGGATGGCACAGGTGGGTTTAAAGCTTGGCGAGGCTCACTTTTGGAAAAAATCGAATTGAATAAGGTCAGGTCACAAGGTTATTCTTTCCAGATTGAGATGAATTTTCGTGCTTGGCGAAAAGAGGCCAGGATAAAAGAAGAATCGATTATTTTTGTGGACCGAACCATTGGCGAATCCAAAATGTCGAAAGCGATCATGTATGAGGCAATATGGATGGTATGGCGCTTGCGTATTTGGAAAATATTTGGTTGGATCTGAGGCCCAAAAACATGAAAGCTTCTGTTTGCATTGTTAACCTGAATGCAAAAAAACATTTAGATCTCTGTTTATCTTCTTTACCCGAAGCATTAGACGATGTTCCGTACGAGACCATTGTCGTGGATAACCATTCCAGTGATGGGTCGGTTGAATACTTGGAGGAGTGCTATCCAGGCATACATATTTTAAAGCATAAAAGAAACGAGGGATATACCCGTGCCATTAATGCTGCGTTAAAAATGGCTAAAGGTGATTTTATTGTTGTCCTGAATCCGGATGCTGTTCCTGATCCAGATTCATTGATTACCCTTATTCGTTTTCTTGAAAAAAATTTGGAAATTGGAATCTGTGGTCCCAAGGTTGTTAACGAGAATGGTTCATTCCAAAAATCCTGCAGAAGAGGAATTGCTCGTCCTGCTGCTGTTTTTTCGTATTTTTTGGGATTGGCTAAACTGTACCCTACAGATACGAGATTCACAGGATACCATCTCAATCATTTAGATGAAAATGAGATCAATGAAGTGGATGGCATATCTGGTTCATGCATGGTGATCAGGAGGGAATTAATGTATCAAGTTGGATTATTTGATGAAAGATTTTTTGCTTACCAGGAGGATTCCGATTATTGTCTTCGTACGAAAGAAAAAGGTTGGAAGGTGTTTTACAATCCTGAATCTCTTGTCACTCACACCGGTGGTGCCGGTGGTTCTGGAACGTTTCCCATGAGATCTATCTTTGAGTGGCATCGTTCCTATTATAAATATTATTACAAACATTTTTCAGGGGATTATCCCGCTATTTTCAATATTTTCTATTCAATATTTATGGTGGGTAAACTATTATTTGCAGAAGTAAAATACGTTTTAATTCGATAAATGCATAATTTATTTCAGATCGATCAAGTCATCCTGCTGCTGATGTTAACAATTTTTATCGCTGTCGGCCTTTCCTGGATAAGTATCAAACTTGCACCAGGGGTCGGACTCATGGATATCCCCGGCAGTGCAGACCATAAGGATCATGCGCGGCCAATGCCACTCACAGGCGGAGTTATCATGATGGATTCCCTGATCCTGATGGTTTTGATCACTGGAATGTGGCGAGTTTCAGATATTTGGGCGATATTTATTTCCGGTTTGGTAGTTGGGCTGTTTGGTCTTTGGGATGACTTTAAACATTTGACTGTGAGTCAAAAGCTAATGGGACAAATACTTGGCGCAGTTATTTTGATTGTCCTGGGCGTGCAGGTGGACCTGTTCAATTCACCTGAATTTTTCTTTCGCACAGGAACAAACCTTGATAACTGGTTCAATATTGGACTCACTATTTTATGGGTTGTGACTCTGACCAATGCTTTTAATTTTATTGATAGTTCTGATGGATTAGTAGTGGGCTTGAGCGGTGTATCTTCGGCATTCTTTCTTATCATATCCCAGTCTCTGTTGTGGTTGGTTCCCGCTCAAACAGAACTTATATTTCTGTGTACTGTAATCCTGGGGACCTGTATTGCGCTGTATTTTTTCAATTCCCATCCCGCAAGTTTGTTTCTCGGAGATTCAGGAGCCCAGATGCTTGGGTTTCTTCTGGCTTCGGTTGCCATATTGTATAACCCGCCTGTGGGAAATCAATCATCCACTTGGTTTGTCCCCATTTTGATTTTTTCCTTACCGTTATTTGATATGCTCTTGGTTGTGTTTTCCCGCATCAGGAGAAAAAGGAAAATTCATGAAGCCGCTCAAGATCATACCTATCATCGGCTGGCACAACGCGGAGTTCCAATCCAACATGCTGTTCTAATCATGCACGGCACTTCACTGATTCTGAGTATGATTGGGTTTTTATGTCTAACTTTACCGGTTCTTTGGGCAAATTTAGTCTTCGGTCTCGTCGTATTACTTGGTGTTTCCGCTTATTTTGAGCTGGATAGGAATTACCAATAAACCGTTAGGACAATTATGTCTCGACATTATCTCATTTTTGAAAAACCAATCCAAGATTTGGATGAACAGATCCTTAAACTAGACTCGACTACAGACCCCGGTCAAGACGAACTGAAGACGCTTGCCAATCTCCAAGAAAAGCGAATAAAGGTGATTGAAAAAATTTATTCAAGTCTGTCCCGTTGGCAGCGTATTCAACTGGCAAGACATCCCAATCGGCCATATTCATCGGACTATATTCAATATTTTTCTCCCGACTTTATCGAACTTCATGGTGATCGTCATTTCAGGGACGATCCAGCGGTCGTGGCGGGGTTGGGTTACATTGATGAGAAAAAGGTAGCATGGGTCGGTCAGCAGAAGGGGAGGAATACTAAGGAGAATCTCCACCGTAATTTTGGTATGATGAGACCCGAGGGATATCGGAAAGCACTCCGAGTCATGAAATTAGCCGAAAAGTTTGGTCTACCGGTGATATCCCTCATGGATACCATCGGGGCTTACCCGGGAATCGGTGCGGAAGAACGGGGTCAAGGTGAAGCCATTGCACGAAATCTTTTGGAAATGTCCGGTCTTCAAGTTCCCATCATTGGCGTTGTCATTGGCGAAGGTGCCAGTGGCGGTGCACTGGGAATTGGGGTTTGCGATCGAATGCTCATGCTGGAAAACACATGGTATTCCGTCATCAGTCCGGAGGGATGTGCTTCCATCCTTTTCCGTGATGCAAGCCGGGCTGAGGACGCTGCCGAGGCATTGAAACCGATACCGAAAGACTTGATGGAAATGGGAATATGCGATAGAATTATTCCAGAACCCAATGGAGGTGCCCATCGGAATTTTGAGGCAACTGCAGATAAATTAAAATTGGCATTGATTGAAGAATTGGATCAATTATCATCCATTGCTCCTGAAGACTTTTTGGATAACCGAATTCAGAAGTACGACATGTTAAGCTATTTTCAGGAAATGGAATGATCCAGTACAACCATCCAGTAAAAATCTATTATAGGGATGTGGACCAAATGGGGATCGTTTATTATTCCCGCTATTTTGAATTCTTTGAAGAAGCCCGTACAGAATTATTAGACTCAATCGGACTAGATGTGACCGGAATTGAAAATGAAGGTATTCAATTACCTGTGATTACGAGCCATTGCGATTATAGAAAAGGTGCAGTTTTTGAACAGAATTTAATTGTTGAAACATTTATATCAGATATTCCAAAAGCAAAATTAAAAATTAATTACTCTGTTTGCTCTCAAAGCTCTGACCAGGTTTTAGTTACAGGGTATACTTTACACGCTTTTATAAAAAAAACGGGTCGTCCAGTCAGGATCCCGGATTTTATGTTAAAAACAATTAAACAACACTTTATAGAAAAAATTTAGATTGATATTTCTTTTAATCAATGTTAATCATTTATTAATCATATAGACAGCTGAAATTCCAAGTGTCCCACCCAGTAAGGTTGATAATTGGAGGGGCTCATTTAAGAAATACATTGCAAACCCCATGGCAGTTAGTGGAACCATAAAAATATAAGCGCTGGCCCGCTTAGGGCCCAGTTTAACAGAAGCCTGAAAATAGATTGAAGTTCCAAAGGACATGGCTACGACTGCTAATAGTATCAGATTTAGCCAGAAAATCCAATCAAAGGTAATTATTTTTAATAGGGGTTCATTGATTGCTAATGGCAGGCTGAAAACAAAAGCTAAAGTAAAACTCCAAAAGCTATAAGTGATAAACGGAACTAAGTTTTTTGATTTAGATGTAATTATAGTAACAGAGACCCATGAGAGCGAAGCCATGAGAAAAAAAAGATTCCCTGATTGCAATAACAGATCAAGATCCAGTTCCCAGATTCGAATGATACATCCGCCCCCTATGAATCCCAAGACAAGACCTAACCAATCTTTTTTAAAGAGTCCCCCGCCGAATAGTAAGCCAGAGAATAGTGCCGTCAGGACAGGGTTCAAGGTTGTAACCAGCACACCGCCAACTCCTGCGAATCCAATCTGTGTACCTCTAAAATAAAAATAGTTGTATGAGACCAT
>CAYNPR010000017.1:0-15336 GCA_964399115.1 uncultured bacterium
TAGATGGTATTGATGGAACTTTTGATGAAGGTGAAGACAATGGAGAATGGGACGGTTACCATAATCTAGAATGTCCAGATGGGGCAATTGTGGAAACTGATCAAGATGGATTTGCTAGAATTACGGCGGTTTTTCCAAGAGAATTATGCATCTGGCAGACTACTAATAATGATGTGGATCCACCCATGTGTACTTTTCAACCGTTTACGGCGAGTGTTACCGGAACTCTGTTAATTCCCACGCAGGTTACTTCGGATCCGATTCAGATCGAACTTGTGCGCTCACCCACAGATGAGGATTGTCTATAATGAGTAAAGAATTCAATCCTCAATTCCAGCGGATAGGAGAAATCCTTGTCCATATGGAAAAGATTTCCGAAAGTCAATTGAATGAGGCTCTTGCTCAACAAAAAAACACCAATGAAAAACTGGGGCAAACGCTGGTGGATTTGAACGTCATCGATGAAGATGACTTGGTGACTGTCTATTCAATGCAATTGGGTTATAAAAAAGCAGATAATTTTGTTCTCCTTGAAGCGGATTCAACTATAGCTGCCATGATCCCGGAAGATTTCGCAAGAACGAATCGAGTTCTTGCGATCAGTAGAAATGAATCCACAATAGTGGTGGCTATGGAAGATCCGGAGGACTTGGTTGCTATTGATTCCGTCAAGAGATTGACCAATCTTAACCCCGATATTATCGTGGCAGGACCGACCTTGCTTGATAAAGCGCTTGACAAAGTATATGGCGAGATCCAAAAAACAGCTGAAGTCACGGAAACGATTGAAAGCATTACGGTTATTTCAGGTGACGAAGGTGCCGAAGAGGAAGTGGATCTTTCCCCTGAGAATGCTTCCGACGAAGATGCGCCAATTGTAAAGTTAGTCAATCTAATCCTGCAGGAAGCCATCAAGGAACGTGCAACGGATATCCATATCGAGCCTCAGGAAAAGGTTGTGATTGTGCGTATCAGGATTGATGGTGTCCTTCAGATTATCATGACGCCACCGAATGCATCTTTGAGTGGTTTGGTGACGAGAATCAAAATTTTGTCCAAGCTCAACATTGCGGAAAAAAGATTACCCCAAGATGGCCGCTTTTCCATCAAGACAGCCAATAAGGATATTGACGTACGGGTGTCAATATTACCCACCGTTTACGGTGAAAAGATTGTTATGCGTCTCTTGGATAAAACAGGATTTGACTTTAACCTGACTACTTTGGGATTTCCCAAAGAAAACTTGGGTGTTTTCAAAAAGGTAATAAATCAACCTTACGGTATGGTGGTGGTCTCCGGACCCACAGGATCTGGTAAATCGACGTCGCTGTATGCCGCATTAAAAGAAATCAAAAGTGAGACCACCAACATTACCACGGTGGAAGATCCTGTGGAATACCAGTTGGATGGCGTCAGTCAGGTTCAGGTATTCGATGATATTGGACTCACGTTTGGATCTACGCTCCGATCCATTCTTCGTCAGGATCCCGACATATTGCTTATTGGAGAGATCAGGGATGCTGAAACCGCAGATATTGCCGTAAAATTTTCATTGACCGGTCATTTAGTGTTTTCCACTGTTCACGCCAATGATGCGCCCTCGACCATTACGCGTCTATTGGATATTGGTGTTCAGCCATTTTTAGTTGGGTCTTGTCTCAACATGGTGATGGCACAGAGATTGATCAGGCGTATTTGTAAGGAATGTAAGGAAGAATACACACCAACCAAGGAAGAACTGGCCATGATTCAGCTTGATGCGAAAAGATTAAATGGTGGAAAATTATTTCGTGGCAAAGGATGTGCCGAATGCCGACAAACAGGATACCATGGTCGTATGGCCATTTTTGAAATGATTCCCATGACGCGCAATATCCGGGAACTTGTATTTGAAAATGCCAACGAGGATAAAATCAGAGAAACGGCTCTACAGGAGAATATGGTTACTTTACGGGAAAGCGGAAATCGAAGAGTTTTGGATGGTACGACGACAATTGAGGAAATTCTCCGCTCAACGGTAGAGGAATTATAATGGCGACCTATCATTACCTGATTAAAAATGATAGTGGAACTCGCAAGGAAGGCGACATCCGCGCATCATCCATAGATCTGGCTGCCCAGAAACTAGCCATCGATGGTATGGTGGTGATCAATTTAAAGGAAGTGGATACGACATGGGATTTTCTGGGTCCTTTTCTGGATGAAGTCAATCTATCCATAGAAAGGCTCAAGAATAGAATTCCGTTGGGGAATATAGTGTTTTTTACTCGTCAATTAGCCACGATGTTTTCTGCTGGATTGACGTTGGAAAGAGCGATACAAGGCTTGGCTGCTGAAGAAAAACATAAAAAATTTAAAAGTATTCTCACCAATGTGGGTGAGAATATCAGAAAGGGCTTGAATTTGTCCGAAGCGTTACAACGGCATCCTGGCGTTTTCAGCAATCTTTTTGTGGCTCTGACAAAAGCAGGTGAAGTCAGCGGTAATTTAAATGATATTTTGGATCAACTGGCTACCTACTTGGAAAACCTTGACGATACCCGCCGAAAGGTACGATCCGCAATGAACTATCCAATATTTATGGTGGTTTTTTTAACTGCTATGGTTGCCGCAATGTTCATCTGGATCATACCAAAATTTTCCGAAGTTTATGATCAATTGGGTGCCAATCTGCCGGCAGCAACCAGATCTTTGGTTAAGTTTAGTGACTGGATCAGCCTCCATTTTGGCGGTGTCGTTTTTATGTCACTTCTTGTTTTTGCTGGATTATGGCTTATTTCAAAAACACGCCAAGGAGGATTAGTCGTAGACAGTATTAAACTGAAATTACCCGTATTTGGACCATTGATTAACCAGTCTATTCTCAACAAATACTGTAAAACGTTTGGAATTTTACTGGGAGCCGGCGTACCTGTATTGGAAGCCATGGCTCTCATGAAAAAGGTGGTATCAAATCGTGTTTATGAAAATGCGATCGAAGATGCCGCGGATTTTATTCGTGATGGTTATAATATCAGTACAGCCATGCGTAGAACACAAGTGTTTCCTCCTATATTATTGCAGTTAGCATCAACCGGTGAAGAGACGGGTGAACTTGATTCTCTCCTGGATCGTGCTGCCGAGTACTATAATAAACAGGTCAATGCACTTGTAGACCGTATGACAACATTGATCGAACCATTGCTCATTCTAGCCGTTGGAGCAGTCATTGCCCTCATGGTGGTGATTACCTACCTGCCGGTTTTTTATCTTGGATCAGCACTGCAGTCGGGATTGTAGGTAAGGTGGTAGGTTTGTCTTTAATAGCCGGTTTGGCAACTGGATTTTTAATAAAGCGGTGTATCAACTATCTCTCGATTAATGGATATAAAGTGGATAACAAGTCATTTTTTCTGGAAATGCTTTGTGGCTTTATATGGGTGTGGGGAATTCATTCTTTGAATATTCAGGATGCCTTGGTTTTTGCGGGGATTTCTTCAATCTTAATAGGTATTGCCTTTGTGGATCTCAATACGTTTCAAATTCCTTTTGCGTTTGTTATTGCCGGAGTGTTGATTGTGTTGATTGCTCTATTGGGGGAAGTCATACCCGTATCTTCGTTTCTATGGGGGATTCTTGTTGGTGCAGTCATCCCACTGATCATTATGGGTGGGATGTGGATGATTACCAAACGGCAAGGGATGGGCTTTGGGGATATACAGTTAGGTTTTGTTTTGGGTGCCTGGCTTGGTCCTATGAGAATGGCACTTACGCTTTTCACTGCATCCGTGCTAAGTTTAACGATGTGGATAGCCGTTTCATTTATGAAAGGGTTTGACAAAGACAGGGCATTGCCATTTGCACCGTTCCTTGCAGCTTCTGGGATAGGTGTCTATGTTGGAAGTGTTTATTACCCAGGAATTTTCCACTTATTAATATTACAATAAAAAGGTAGATATGTCTCGATTACAGAAATGCTTACCGATACTAATTGGAACCGCTATGCTGGTGGCGGCAAAGGAGCAAGTACCCGCCAAATTCAGCGGTTTTCAGGTTACTTCACAGGAAAATGAGAAAAAGTTGGAATTCAATAACCAAGGATTCGAATTAAGACAAATTGAGATGAATGGTGAAATATTCGTGAAGCCCGAAATGTCTAACGCGGATGCGGTAGTGAATCCGGGACAACCTTATTTACCAACCATAAGTACCTACTATGCCGTCGAGCCTGGAAAATCTTATTCTGTGAACCTGACGATCCTAGAGGAGGAAACTGTTACGGAAGTTGACGTAATGCCATTTGAAACTTGGGATTCGAAGAAAACGGGACTTGTAACCAAAGGGGATGAGTATTTATTGAATGAATTTTTCCCATCCGAATTGGCAACTGTATCCGATCCCATCATCCTGCGGGGATTATCCATGGTTCAAGTTTCCCTGACACCTTTCCAATATAATCCGCAAAAAAAAGAATTGACGATTATTCATAGTGCGGAAATGGAATTGGTTGAGTCCGGAGAAACTGAGATGCCTTTTGTTCCAGCCAAAAGATCCCGCGCATTTGAATCGCTTTATGAGTCTCTTGTTGTGAATTATGAATCCTTGAACCGGGATGAAGACGAGTACCAGCGTCCATCCATACTTTATGTGCTGCCCAATAATATTGGTAATCTCATGTCTACGGTAGAAGCTCTGATGGATTGGAAACATCGTGTCGGATATGAAGTGAATTATGTTTCATCATCCAATGTTGTGAATAATAAAAACAATCTAAAGAATTACATCGAAGATGCCTATGAAACCTGGGAAAATCCGCCGGTTCACGTCACGATTATTGGCGATGCGGAAGGGAGTTATGATATTCCGACCTGGAACGAAACGTGGAGCGGGTATAATGGAGAAGGGGATCATCCATATTCGTTGTTGGAAGGAAATGACCAATACCCGGAGGTCTTTCTGGGCAGGATTTCCTTTGATACTAATTCGAATCTCCAAACCATTGTCAGTAAAACGATCAATTATGAATCTAATCCATACATGAATGAAAACTGGTTTCAAAGGGCGTGTCTAGTGGGGGACCCATCTTCTTCGGGGATCTCATGTATCATTACGAATGAACATATCCATGAGATCTTGGACATGGTCGGGTTTGAAGAGATCAATACGGTATACAGCGGTTCATTCGCGAGTCAAATGCAGGCCGGCATCAGTGAAGGTGTTTCCTTTTTTAACTACCGAGGTTACTATGGGGTGAGCGGCTTTACTTCCGGTAATGTGAATAATACATCCAATGGTTGGATGCTCCCGGTAGCCACTGTGATCACCTGTGGGACGGGATCTTTCGCTAGTGGGGAAGCTTTGTCCGAATCCTTTATTCGAGCCGGAACGGCGAACAATCCAAAAGGATCCGTGGTCTGCATTGGTACGGCAACGCTAGGGACACATACAATGTTCAACAATATAGTTGATATGGGTTTTTATTATGGAGCTTTGCTAGAAGGAATTGAATCGGCGGGAGGTGCATTGATGTACGGTAAAATGATGCTTCACAAGAATTATCCATCCAATCCAAATAATTATCCGGATATTTTTTCTCATTGGAACACATTGATGGGTGAATCTTCCCTGCCCATGTGGAGTGATTATCCGGAAGCCACAATAGTTGAACATCCCTATAGTATGACAAAGGGAACTAATTTTATTGATATTACGGTAGATAAAGAAAGCGGTCCGGTTGAAGATGCATGGGTCACGATACTCATGGATGGTGTAACTGGTGACATTTTTGAATCTGCATATACGAACGCACAGGGCTTCGTTCGCCTGCCCATCACTTCTTCCGATGAGGGGGAAGTATTTGTAACGGTTACCAAAAAGAATCACTACCCCTATCAAAGTTCATTCCAGATCTATGATCCGGGCGTATCAATCAATATTGAAGAAACCACCGTAACGATTGATGATGACCATTCTGGAAATTCGTTGGGAAATGGAGACGGAATCGCAAACGGTGGAGAAACAATCGAACTCTATTTTAGTGCAACGAATTTTGGGAGTGTGGATAGTGAAACCGTATCGGGTGTTTTATCCAGTAATAATCCCCATGTTACAGTCATTGATAATATAGTTGAATATGATTCAGTGTCTGCAGGTGAAACGATTGCAGCGCCATATCCATTTCTAATATCCCTTGAGGATGGGTTGGAAGATGGCTCGAATCTTGAATTGATGGTATATTTTATTGAATCAAGCGGATATACGGGTAATGGAATGGTACCTATTGGAGTTGCCGGCAATAAACTCGAAGCAATCGATATCGACGTTATTGGATCTGCCAGTGATATACTTACACCTGGAGAATCTTCCTACCTTAAAATTCAATTGGAGAATACAGGCTCTACGTATGCCATTGGCGTCACGGGTATAATCCATTGTGCTTCCCCTTTTATTGAAATCCTTGATGATACAGGCACCTGGATGTCCGTAGCGAATGGTGGTATGTCCTATAATAGTAATGATTATTTCGAAGTTTCAGCAGTGAATAATGCGATTCCAGGAACCGTTGCACACCTTATTGTGAATGTGACAACGTCAAATGGCTATGAATCCAACTCGATTTTACCTATTCAGATTGGATCTCCCACCGTTAATGATCCTTATGGACCAGATGATTATGGATATTATGTTTATGACAGTGGTGATCTGGATTATATGATTTCAC
The DNA here is from genome assembly GCA_964399115.1 of uncultured bacterium. Lineage (GTDB taxonomy): Bacteria > Fidelibacterota > Marinisomatia > Marinisomatales > UBA1611 > CAYNPR01. The sequence continues at coordinate 6,701 of CAYNPR010000017.1, forward strand.
CCGGTTATAATTGGGTGGAAGTGGACAGTCGTTATGGCGGCGAAGGAACATATTTGAATTCCCTATCGGACAATGGGAACAATGGAGATGACGTAGAAACGATAAGTCTCCCATTTTTATTTAGGTTTTATGGTCAAGAATACGATGAAATCAGCATTTGTTCAAATGGATGGCTTTCCATGGGTGAAACCACTATGGCATCATTTAGGAATTATGAGTTGCCTGGCGTTGGTGGACCTGGAGCCATGATCGCTGTTTTTTGGGATGATTTAAAATTGACGAATCAAGGTCGTGTCTATACTTGGTATGATGACGTTGGTAAAAAATTCTATGTGCAATGGTCGAGAGTGCGAACCTATCAAAATAATTCGACTGAGACCTTTCAGGCGGTTTTATTGGACCCCAGTTATTATACCACGCCAACTGGTGATGGGGAGATCCTGTTACAATACATGGAATTCAATAATACGTCCTATGGTTCATATTCATGGGATCAGATTCATGGTAATTACTGCACTGTAGGGATTGAAGATCATACAATGACTCAGGGCCTTCAATATACCTTTAATGACGTTTATCCCACGGCAGCTATGGAACTCGGTGATGGTACAGCATTGCTTATCACGACCCGTGGAAGCGATATTCGTCTGGAGGGAGATCTGAATTTTGATGAACAAGTCGACATTTTTGATATTTTGTTATTAGTGGATTTTATATTGGGTCATGAAGGAATGGTTAATCCGTATTTTGCGGACATTACCGGTGATGGGATGGTGAATATAATGGACATGATTAGATTGCTTTATATTGTAATGGGATACGTAAACTGATTTGGAGAATTATTTAAAATCAAATGTCAATGACTCCATTGATTGTACTGGGTGTATTGGCGATAGCATTATGCTTTGCAGGGATCGTCGAATACCAATTTCATATCAGGTCATTAGCCGCAATACCACTGCGAATTCACGTTAATGGCACTCGTGGAAAATCCAGTGTTACTCGATTAATCGCTGCCGGGCTGAGAGAAGCGGGGATCCGTACTTTCGCCAAAACTACCGGCACTGCTCCTCGCGTAATCGATGCGGAAGGGAAAGACCGGATTATTCACCGCTTAAGATTGCCTTCCATCGGGGAACAGGTCCGCCTGATGAGTTATTTTGCCCAAGAAAAACCCGAAGCCGTCGTTATGGAGTGTATGGCGGTGCAACCTCAGTACCAATGGATTGCCGAGCATAAAATGGTGCAATCCCATATTGGCGTGATTACAAACGTTCGTCCCGATCATATGGATGAAATGGGACCCACTTTAATGGACATAGCCCATTCCTTATGCAATACGGTTCCAATGAATGGTACGCTGGTGACGGGTCATGACCGGAATGATGAAATTCTCGATAAAGTGGCTAAAAACAATAATTCGAGATATATCAAATCCGATGAATCAACAGTTTCCCGGGATGAACTACAAGAATTTTCCTATATGGAACATCCGTCCAATGTGGCGGTGGCATTGGACGTTTGTCGGGAAGCAGGTGTTCCCAGAAACATCGCTTTGGCAGGGATGCAGAAGGTTCAGCCTGACCTCGGAGCATTAATTGTCTGGAATTTGGTGAAAGATGAAAAACGGATTCAGTTTGTGAATGGGATGGCAGCAAACGATCCCGTTTCCACACTTCAAATTTGGAAATTTGTGATTGACAGATATCCTGGAGAAGGAGGCACCTGTGTATTTTTTAATTCCAGGAATGATCGCCCCGTTCGAACTCGCCAATTGATTGAACTTACTTTTGAGGAGATAAAACCGGATTATTTCATCGTAAGGGGTGATAAAATTGAAGGAACGATTGAGCGTCTCCAACATCATTCGCCTGTCACAAAGGTTTTCACTATTGGCCTTGATCAGGATTTGGATATTGTTGGAAATGAACTGATGAGTTTACCCCACGATACATTGGTCTATGCAATTGGAAATCAGGTTGGTGCGGGGCAGGAAATACTAAACAAACTTTCGGAATTCAAACATCATGGCTGAGATCAGCATAGGATTGGGAATTGTATTAAGTCTGCTCCTGTCGGAGACCTTGGGAGTGACCGCTGGAGGGATCATCGTTCCCGGTTACATTGCACTGTATTTGCATCATCCAATCCAAGTGTTGGTAACCGTTATGGTGGCAATTCTGGTTTGGGGAATCATCCAATGGATGGGAACCGTCATGTTTCTTTATGGCAAACGACGTATTGTTCTTGCTTTAATCCTAGGATTCTTTTTTGGGTACCTTTCCCGAAATTTCATTTATTTCCCCGAGAACATCGCATCCGTTGCTGTGATTGGGAATATTATTCCCGGCTTGATCGCGAACTGGATGGACAGACAAGGAGTGATACGGACGATCTCCGTAGTGCTACTGACGGCTGTCATGGTTAAGCTGATGGTGATGCTCTTGTTTGGTGGAGTCTTATTTGAATAATTATAAAAAACAGCCTTTTATACCTGCTATCCAAAAAACGTCCATTTTGGTAAATCTTTCCATTCTGTCCTTGGTCTGTTTTCTGATATCATTCAATTCGAAAACGATAGATGTTTCACCGTCTTATAGTCAAAAGGTGAAGGCGGCAGAATTAATGGAAAACGCTATGGACGCGCTTAAACAATCGCGAATGGAAAAAGGTGTTTTCATTGATATAGAGAATGATCCAAATGAGACGGGACTGGTAGGAACGCCATATAGTCTCATTACGACGGACGAAGGTGATCTGGATGCAAAATTAACGACTCTTGATCCGAATTTTGCCGCAGTTATCGTTGACTTGATGGTGCAAATTGATCTCAATGAGAATGATACAATTGCAGTCTTACTAACGGGATCCATGCCTGGCGCGAACATAGCCGTCCTTACAGCCTGTGAAGCTCTGGGGGTATATCCTGTTTTGATTACGAGCATCGGTGCTTCTCAGTGGGGTGCGAATCAGGTTGATTTTACATGGCTGGATATGGAGTCCATTTTATATGACAAAAACCTGATTCCTTCTCGAAGCATTGCTGCATCCATCGGCGGTCGAAATGATATGGGGCGCTTGCTGTCACCGGCTGGTCGTAAAATTATAACTGAAAATATTGAAACTCATAAATTGCCAATAATTCGAAATAATAAATTAGCGGAAAATGTACAAGATAGAATGGATCGTTTCAGTTCCATTAGACCCATAGAACAATATGCCGCTTTCATCAATGTTGGTGGTGGTGTCGCAAGTCTTGGAACCAGCTTTAATTTGAAACTTCTGCCACCGGGAGTTGTGGTTAGAACGGACGTGACCGATGTTAGCCGTCCTGGTGGGATTGAAGGTGCACTTCCCAAGTTTGCAAAGGAAAACGTGCCAATTCTTCACATTCTGAATATTCGCCCCTTAACCGCACAGTTTAATATGCGGTTTGCACCAATTCCCATTCCGAAAATTGGCATAGGGAGTTTATATGCCCAAGAGCGTTATAATCTTATTGTAGCTGCCATTTGCCTTGTTATTGTAAGTGGGAGTGTTTTCGTTGTTGGATATCACAGTAAAAGAAAAATAAAGGAACATTTGACTCAACATGAACCGGACAGTTTACTATAATCTATTGATATGGCTGCTGGCGGCAGCCTTCGTTGCGCCCATTCAGGCAAAACTGCTCAAACCAAGCAAGAATGGCCAAAAAAAGGACATTCTAATCATCAGTCAGAAGAGACGGCTTTACTATCACGTTGATTCTAATGGTTTACGGTATGATGTATTGGGACCTATGCGAATGGAATTTATTTCTCGATATCCAGTTATAAAGAAGAAAAGAAAAAGTCATCCATTCAATTATCTAATCGTATTGGATGGTAAGGATACGGTGAAAGTCAGCCATCGTTATAAAATTCAGAAATCCATCAAATCCGTCCAACACCCAAAACATAAATATACGTATTCGGGGAATTATTTCATTAATCTCGATAAGGGACAGCATAGTGTGGAAATTTTGGAAGGTGAAGGTCAAAAGTATCCTGTATTAATCCGAGTTGTTTCCAAGGAATTTGAATCGATTGATAAAGATAGAAAAATACTGACTCCAATGGTGCATCAGAATTCCGTAACACTTCTGTCGAATAATAAGGAAGTCAAGTATTACGAATGCACCAGTGAGTTGCCGCTGCAGGTGGAAGGGAAAGGAATAAAGACACTTAGAATTATGAGCCGGCTTGAATTCTCATCAATCATGGGACAAGAAGAGTCCTATCGAATTCGGGTGAGAGAAGCGAATAAAGTTGTTGGGACTTACTATTTCAATACGGAGCGATCTTCAGCATCTCAGATAATTGGGAAGGATGAAAAGGTTCCCGGGAAATGGCGGTCTTGTGAAGTTTCCGTTCCGAAAGGGAAACATACTTATACCATAGAACTTGCCGATAAGAGTAAAGCGATCCTGACTCGTTTTATATTGTACTGATGAATCAATATAGAACCGTCTTATTCAACTTACTGATTTTGTCGTACCTGTCGGCAAATACGCCATTAATGTATACCATTGGTCTTACCGGCGGGTACGACAATAATGTTATGCGGTTTTCGGATAATGAATTTGATGAAGTTTCTTTGGAGCCAGAAACGATGGGGGATGCAAAAACATTTGACAGTTTTGTGTATAAACTGGGACTAAGTGGTAAGAAGTCTGTTTGGGGGCGGGGAAAAAAGGAAATATTTTTTAATGGGACGTTTAACTGGTCCGACTATAAACATAATCCAGAAAGGAAATACTGGTCAGGAGGTTTGGATGCAACTTTCAGGTGGGGCTCATATAAAAATATCAAATACTCTCTCAGACATTTAAATAGTTTTTATCTTCGCCATTATATTGACCGTGACGTGAGTGATAAATCATTGGAACCCTGTTCATTTTCAGATCAGAATCAAAGCGTCACCCTAACGCAAAAATTAGGATGGAACGGATGGGCCAGCTTATCTGCGGGCTATTTGCAAAGGTATTACGATTTTCCTTTTACGGAATTTGACCTTGATATCGTTTATGCTCGTGGTAAGATTAATAAACGCATTAAAAATATTGGAACTGTAACATTCCAATTTGAAAGGGGTCATGCAGCAAACGTCACTTTCGAGAAAACAGCCAAAGCAAGCGGATTTGATCGTTCCTATGAAACCATGGAATGGTATCTTCCCGTTCGAATTCAGAGGGGAATTCCTTTTTTCAAGGAAATCGGTTTTTCCATACGGCAGGAAACCAGGGTTTATGAAGCGGAAGATCCCGATGACCCGCTCCATTCCGGTCGAAATCATTTAGATGCAAAATATGATCTCTGGCTGAAGAAGAATTTAACCGAATCAATGAAAATAACGCTTTCGGGGCGTTATCGCCAACGAACAACGGAGTCGGCTTATGGTTGGGTCACAGATTTGAAAAGTTTTAATCAATTGCAATTCTGGTGCAAAATAGAACGGGAATTTATCTATGACCGCTATTAGACAAATAATTTTTTCCAGCATACTGGTAATATTTATTGTCGGATGTATCGAGCCAAATATTGAAGATCTTTGGTCAATTACAATAGAAGGAATGCTTCAGATTGACGGATTTGCAAGAGATGTAGCCATTGAAAATAATACTGCCTATATCGCGTCCGGGCAAGCAGGTATACAAGTATGGGATTTGGTATCACTAAGCCAATCTGGGGATTTTACTGGATATTTTGAGATAGAATCTTTCTTAGAATTTGAAGATTTGTCCATAATTGGAAGAGATTCAATTAACAATCTTGTATTTGCATCTGAATCCAATGAAGATGTAAAGATTTTTCATTACACTACTGGAGATACAGATCTGACATATATGAACACTATTATGAGTGCTAAAACTAAAGATTTTATTTCATTCTCATCTGAAGTGGGCAAGTTTGTCATGTTTTCCGCAGATAATGATGATGGATTAAAATGGAGTATTTATGAGCCCTATGAATTTTGGGGTAATACGGTTTGGAATCCTGTTTATCCCGAAGGAAGCGATGGTGAATTATATACACCTGGGAAACCCCAAGGGATTGATTCAGATGGGGAAAGTTTTATTGCTCTTGCAGTGGATCAATTGGGCGTAGAACTTTATTCCATTGATTCGATCGGAGCAGACCCGGAGTTTGTTGGCCGTGTAGACACTGAAGGTAATGCAGAAAAGCTAGTTTTAAGTCAGTTGGGTGTTTATGCCGCCTGTGATGACGCAGGTGCATACTTTATTCCAACCGGAAAGTTTTCAGGGACAGGTGCTTCAACCAGATTTGCAGAAGATCTTACTGTTGATCATATTGCAGTTAATGGTAATGTTGCAGCTTTATCAATTGGATCAAAAGGAATTGCATTATACGATGTGACCGATCCGTCTCAACCCGTTGAAAAAGGCATCTTTGATGTTGGATATGTATACAAAACCCAATTCTGGGGAGAAAATTTGTTGGTTTGTTCTCGTGAAGGATTACAGATCATAACCATTGAACAATAATTATATGTCATTCTGTGTTGGTCGAAGAATGAGAGCATTTTTAAAGGAATTTATTACAATGAAAAAGATATTGATGGCTAATTTGATCATTTCAGCCCTATTCGGATCGGGCTTCGATTCGGAAGATGGAGCACCCATCCGCCAGGGTGTGCATATTGAGTGGTTCAGAACCGTAGCGCCCGGGAATGATGGGGAAGCCATATTCGTTTGGTCCGATACACGATTCGGAATGCGAAACATATTCGCACATAAGGTGAATCAGGATGGGACTTTTCTTTGGGGAGAAACAGGTGCAATCGTTACGGATTTGCCGGGTCGGCAGGAAGATCCGGTTGCCATCACCGATGGAGATGGCGGTGCGTTTATTGCCTGGGTAGATTACCGGTTTGATGCTGAAGGGGATATTTTCCTCCAGCATGTTGATTCGAATGGGAATATACTTTTGGATGAGAATGGTGTGGCATTGGCCCAGGTGCCAGGACGACAGCTGACTATTAATATGTGTACGGACAGTCTTGGTGGCGTATTTGTGACCTGGCAGGATAAACGTGGCGGTGTGGATGACGATATTTATGGAACGCATGTATCGGAAAATCATGTTATCAATACTCCCGGTACCGGTGTTCCCATTGTAGTTGAAGGTGGCAATCAGAACGCCAAGAGCATTGAATATGCAGGAAACAATGAAGCATTCATTGCCTGGGCTGATTTTCGGCAGGGTGCCAATGCGGATATCTACGGACAAAGGATAGACATGGACATGGTTTCAACATTCGATGAAAACGGGATTCCAATTGCCCAGACAACGGATCAGGAACTCAAACCCAGAGTGACCTATGTGAACGCCAGTCGATCTTTTGTGACTTGGAAACAAGGAGACGACGATTCCAAAATTTATTATCAGTTTATGGATACAAATGGTCTTGTATTTGATGAGGCTAAAGCTATTTCAGACCATGATGCCATACAGACTGCTCCTAGGGTAAAAAGAAGTTCTGTTGGTGAAGTTTTTGTGCATTGGATAGATTTAAGAAATGATCCGGTGGATGGCGACCAGTATTTCCAGAGAATTGATTCCAATGGTGACCGTCATTGGGGAGATGGCGTTAGACTCGATTTGGCGGAAGATTTGGATTTCAGTGCACGATTTACCGCTGGGGTCGACGGGAATCTGCATGTAACCTGGGAGAGAGGGACATTCCCCGATGTGGACATCTTATATCAGAATATCGATTCAGGAGGCAATCATATTTTAGCTGATCCTTTGAATGTATCAGGAGCAGATGGATACCAGTTTGCGCCAATTTCAATCGGAAGCATCAGTGCGGGTCTGTATATAGTTTATGCTGACCAGGGAAATGGTAGTATTGATCTAAAGGTGCAAAGGATCAACTCCAGTATGGCGTTGGAATGGGAGGCTAGTGGAAATACCGCTATGGTTGGGTTGGATGGCGATGTGAATTACACCATGCCATTTTCCATCGGTGATGAAGATCTTTATTTTCTTTGGGAAGATAACCGCGCATCCAAAAAGATTTATGGTACACGGATCACCAGTGGTTCTGTTCAGTATGACAATGGTCTGCAGTTGACTTTTGGAGATAATTCATCTTCGGAAACTGATTTTTCAACACCTAAAATGATCTGGACAGAGAATGGGATCTTTTCCGCCACTTTCGATGGAACATCATCGCCTAAATACATTCGAATCAATAAATTTGATGATCAATTGAACAATGTATGGGATTCAACCGGGATTGCCCTTACACCTGTTTTTGACATGAGAAATGCCGCCCTTGTGAGTGTAGAGGATGGGGTTGGGTGTTTCTGGTCGGAAAGCAGGGGATTCAACTATGATATTTATTACCAGAAACTGGATGCGAATGGAAATATTGCTTTAGATGTGGAAGGGGTAGAAATCGTGGATTCAAATGGAGACGATTATCTTTTAGACGTTATTCCCACTTCCGATGATAAATTCTTGATATTTTGGATGGAAGATGCATGGCCTGCGGCGAAACTAATGTTTTCGAAGATTGATTCTGAAGGAAATACAGAGATTGGTTGGAATCCGAATGGCAACGGTTTGAGTGATGCATCATTTGATTCC
>CAYNPR010000018.1:0-14884 GCA_964399115.1 uncultured bacterium
ATTTCAATACACAAGTAATCAAACGTATTCTTGGCAAGAATCCTAAATTTAGGATTGACCATTTCACTTATAAGCCGAATGAGTATTTGATCCCCATAAAAACCTTTTGGGATACAAACTATGATTTGATCGTTTTTGACAATCATCCCATACAGGAAAATGCCAATGAATGGTTGTCATCTCGTCGCGTCTTTGCTAAAAAGCTCATATCACATAAATCCAGTGTCGCCTTTGTTATTGGCGAAGATGTTCACCTAAATTCATTGGAAGCCTATTTATCTTTAATGGATGTTCAAATATCCCACCGCATTCTGGAAATAGGAACACCATATGAATGGGAATTGAACTCAAATTGGGATTCGTTTTTTCCATTTGAATCGCTACATGCGGAAATGGAAATAAGTTCAAACCTTCCTCCTCTTCGTGCCGGTATAGAATTGGATTCCACGAATGGGACCACCCTGTCGAATTATTCGATTTCAGACGTTGACGTGCCTCTATTGATGGTGGGCGAAAAATCCCCGTTGAGATTCATGGTTTGGACATCATCCGATATTTATTCATTGTATCACAGATCACAGGGAACAAAGCTTTCGGTGATGGCGAGCAAAATACTGAATCCAGTATTTTCGTGGTTGATGGGGACCGGAGGAAGTCAGGAATTCTATTTTAGGTCCGATAAAAATTCCTATCAGCAAGGGGAAAAGGTCACTTTAATCGGTAAATCAATTCGGGAACAGGGCTCTTTTCAAGATGGGTTTGTTCATATTTCCCAAAATGGTGATAGAATTAATTCAAAACCCATTGTCTATGATGATGAAAACGAATTGTTAAAAACTCAATTTTGGGCATCTCAATCAGGACAACTGGATTACGAAGTTGAACTGGTACATGCCGGTGAGACTACAAAAGTGAGTGAAGGTTCCATCCAGGTTCAGGAAAGCCAGGTTGAATTGAATCGAGTATATTTAAAACGCGAACCCCTTATGCGCCTTTCAGCCTTAGCTCACGGATCCTTTCAAACATGGGATGATCGTCATAAAATCCTTGATCAAATTGAGCATCAGTCAAAAACAGAAATTCATTACGCCAAAATAATTTTACACGACAATATTTGGCTTATTTTGTTTATTCTAGGTATCTTAACCGCAGAATGGGTTTTACGACGACGGCTCGGATTAATGTGATAAATTTGGAACCTTATTGGGAAATCTTTATTTCAATTCCTGAATAAAAAGGAAAATAATGAGAAATATTACAATAATTGGAACCGGATACGTTGGTTTAGTTAGCGGTGCGGGGATTTCTGATTTTGGTCACAAGGTCATTTGTGTGGATGTTGTAAAATCCAAAATCAAATGCCTTCAAGATGGTGAAATCCCGATATATGAGCCAGAATTGGATGATTTGGTTGAACGAAATGCCAAAGCCGGAAGACTTTCCTTTACAACGGATGTGGCTGGTGCAGTTCAAACCGCTGAAGTGGTTTTTATCGCTGTTGGCACACCACAGAGCGCAAATGGAGAGGCTGATATTTCCGCAATAGAAACCGTAGCAAAGACTATCGGTGAAAATTTAAATACTTATAAAGTGATCTGTACCAAGAGCACTGTACCGATCGGGACTGGGGACCGCGTGTGTGAAATTGTCGAAGAAAATATGCCAGAAGAAGGGAAATTTGATTATGTCTCCAACCCTGAATTTTTAAGAGAAGGTTCAGCGGTTAAGGATTTTCTCTGGCCAGATCGTGTCGTCATCGGTGCTACCAGCGAGAGAGCATTTGAAGTGATGCGGGACGTTTACCGACCATTGTACGTGAATGAGAAACCCATGCTTCACACAAACATAGCAACTGCGGAAATGATTAAATATGCATCCAATGCTTTTTTAGCACTCAAGATCAGTTACATCAATGAGATAGCAAACCTGTGTGAAGAGGTTGGTGCGGACATTCACCAAGTAGCAAAGGCCATGGGGCAGGATGGGCGAATCAGTTCTAAATTTTTACATCCGGGTCCTGGATTTGGTGGCTCCTGTTTTCCGAAAGATACACAAGCCATTACAGCTCTGTCTAGGAAAAAAGGTGTGCCCTTGTACACGATTGATGCAGCGATTGAATCCAATGACATTCAAAAAAAGCGGATGTTTCAAAAGTTGGCGTTACTTCTTGGAAAAGAAATCAAAGGAAAAACGGTTGCAATTCTAGGATTGGCTTTTAAACCCAACACGGATGATGTTAGAGAATCAGCGTCTATAGATATGATCCATGGAATTCTCGAAGGTGGAGGCGTGGTTCGGGCTTATGACCCAATTGCAAATGAAACCATGAAATCTTATTACCCTGATTTGAATTATTTTGATTCATGGGAAAAAGCTTGTGAATCCGCAGATGCCGTCGCAATTATGACTGAGTGGAACGAATTCAGGGGAATGGCATTGGAAAAACTGAAATCACTCATGAAATCCCCCATATTGCTTGATACACGCAATATTTTCAGTATTGAAAAATTGATTGAACTTGGATTTCAATTTGATAATGTTGGTCGTAAAGTAATTAAATGATTATAGAAGCCACATCCTTACCCGGCGTAAAAATTGTTAACCCAAATCCATTCGAGGATGAGCGAGGCTATTTCTTTGAATCATTTCGGTCAGAAGTTTTTATGGAATATGGATTACCCGAAAATTTCGTTCAGGATAATGAAACCAAATCAACGAAAGGTGTCCTTCGAGGACTTCATTATCAACTTAATACTCCCCAGGGCAAGTTGGTTCGGGTCATCTTTGGCAGCATCTTGGATATAGCCGTAGATGTTCGCACCGGGTCCCCAACTTTTGGAAAATCTGAATCAGTGGTTTTATCGGGTATCAATAAGAAAATGCTGTATGTTCCGGAAGGATTTGCACATGGATATCTTGTGACCTCCGATGATGCAGTTGTGACATATAAATGTACGGATTATTATGACTCAGGCGACCAGTATGGGATTTTATGGAATGATGAAACTCTGGGTTTGGATTGGGGAATTGAGTTTCCAATTTTATCAGAGAAAGATAAAATTTTACCTAAACTGAAAGACCAACAAAACTTGCCTGTTTATTTATGAAGCAAATACTAGTTACCGGTGGCTGTGGATTTATCGGCTCCAACTTTGTCCGGTGTATCTTGGGAAAAAATGAGAATGCTCATATTGTCAACTTGGACAAACTAACGTATGCAGGAAATCCGAGGAATCTGAAAGATGTAATCGGTAATAATTATTCTTTTATTGAAGGAGATATATGTAACTCGGGTTTGGTCAACAGTTTGTTTAAAGAATATTCATTCGATACCGTCGTTCATTTTGCTGCGGAGAGCCATGTGGATCGATCCATTGATGGCCCCGCGGCTTTTATTGAAACGAATGTTGTAGGAACGCTTAATTTGCTGGAGCAGTCCCGTGCATATTGTGATAAAAACAAAAACGAGGATTTTCGATTCCTGCATGTCTCCACGGATGAAGTGTACGGTTCCTTAGGAAACGAGGGAAAATTTTTAGAGACCACCACCTATGATCCCAGTTCACCTTATTCTGCCTCCAAGGCAGGTTCGGACCATCTTGTCCGGGCCTGGCATCGTACATACAGATTGCCAACCATCATCACGAATTGTTCCAATAACTATGGTCCATACCAATTTCCGGAAAAACTGGTGCCGCTCATGATCATTAATTGCCTGCATGAAAAATCCCTGCCAATTTATGGACAGGGTGAAAATGTCAGGGACTGGCTTTATGTGGTTGATCATTGCGATGCCATATTAACTGTGCTTGAAAAGGGGCAACCGGGACAAACCTACAATATTGGTGGGAATAACGAGATTAGGAATATAGATGTAGTTACAACCCTTTGTACCATATTGGATGAATTATGCCCCAGGAGCAATGGTCTGGAATATGCTGAACTGATCACTTACGTTCAGGATCGGCCGGGACATGATTTTCGGTATGCAATTGATTCTACAAAGATCGAAAAAGAATTGAATTGGGTTCCGAATGAATCATTTGAGACTGGAATCCGGGAAACGATCCAGTGGTATTTGGATAATGAGACATGGTGGAAAGCCATCCAGGATAATTCATATCGCCAACAAAGATTAGGAGTGATACAGCCATGAAAGGAATTATACTCGCCGGTGGAAGTGGGACACGGCTCTACCCGGCCACGAGGGTCGTTTCCAAGCAGCTTCTCCCCATTTATGATAAACCTATGATTTATTATCCTTTGTCCACCCTGATGCTCTCAGGAATCCGGGAAATACTCATTATTTCCACCCCTGACGATACACCGAGATTCAAGCAGTTATTCGGAGATGGAAGCCACCTTGGGCTAGATATAACCTACTTAGTCCAACCTTCGCCGGATGGTTTGGCACAGGCATTTATTCTGGGTGAGGATTTTGTCGGAAATGACCCCGTTACTTTGATTCTTGGTGATAATATATTTTTTGGACATGGACTAGTTGAATTATTGATAGAAAGCGTTCAAACTGTTGAAACAAAAAACAATGCTGTTGTGTTTGGGTATGGTGTAAGGGATCCCCAGCGATATGGTGTTGTCGGATTTGATGAATTTGGGAAGGTTACCAGCATTGAAGAAAAACCACGAAATCCTGAGTCAAATTATGCTGTCGTAGGATTGTATTACTATCCCAATGATGTTGTTAATATTGCAAAAAACGTAAAACCATCTGATAGGGGAGAATTGGAGATTACATCCGTAAACCAGGCTTTCCTGGAGGAAAACAGGCTTCAGGTGGAATTGATGGGGCGGGGTTACGCCTGGCTGGATACAGGAACCCAAGATGCCATGAACAATGCTTCTAATTTCATAAAGACTATTGAAGATCGTCAGGGGCTGAAGGTTGCCTGTTTAGAAGAGATAGCATTTGGTAAAGGTTTTATAAACCATGTAGAATTGGAGAAACTCACAGCAGGTTATAACAATGAGTACGGACAATATTTAAAAGATTTGTTGGATTAGTTGAAAAAAACTTGGGTTGAAGCTGAAAACTCAATATTAATTGAAAATTTAGAAATATCCTTTCCTGAGATCTCAGGATTATATGGATCAAATCCCGCATTCTCCCAATCGATCCATTGACCTTCCACACTAATAAACAATTTATTATTTACTATCCTTTTATTTATTTTAGAAGAAAAAATTGTCCTTGATTCAGTATTCCCAGAATATCTACTGTAACTAAGATCCTTATACTGTCCATCCAACATTTGTTTGGTCAATTCTCCGTGTTTCACATAAGATATGGAAGACTCAATACCCCAGTTATCAAACTTTAGGTTATAGTATAATAGTAATTCTTCCGCATGAGGACCTGCCCAAAAGCCAAGTGAATAATTATATGAATAAGAATCATTGATCGGAAATTTATGCCGATAAACCCTGTGATCGGTCCAGGTGTATTCAGCAAGGAACTGGTCATTTTCCTTAAGCAATTTATTTTTTTTCATTCCAATTTGGTAGCCAATCCAATTTCGATTATTGTCTTTGAAAGTCCATTCAGGGCGCCATTCATCCACAAAAAGAGATACATAGATATTTAAATCATTTTTCCCAGACCATATTAGTTCCCCGCACATTTGAACATTGTCCAAATCGCCGATAGAATGCTGCATGGACCAAAATGGAATAAAAGGTAGGAGGTAATGTTCATCGATCTTACGATTCCCGAAAATAACGGTTTCAATTGCGGAAAATGAGATTCTGTCTGTAAGGGAATACCTTAAACGATGCCCTGTAATTGATCTGGGGAAATAAACTATTCTTTTTCCAACACCTTTATAATATGTGCTTGTTGTATCTTCTATTTGGCTGTGAAGAGAGCCTATAAAATATTCTAAATATAGTTTATTTGAAATTTTCAAATCAAACCCTGCAATCGGATAGGTGGGACAATTATTAGAAACGATCAAATTTGATCTTCCAATACCCCAATTAACTCTATCCTTACCGAAAAAAGTTGAGAATTTTTCATTATTTTTATAATTAATCATGAGCGACGATGATTCAAACCAAGTATCATCCGTATTTTGATATCCACGCTCATGCTCCAAACTTAATCCAGGGTTTAGGTAGGTGGACTTTAGATCTAGATTTGTTGCAGTTATAAACCTAAAATATCCGGAAATACTCCAAGGCCCCGTAACTTTTCTTCCTCCTAATTGAAAATGGGTCAATATCGATCCACCGTCTTGTTCGGGATGAAGAATAGATCCAGTTGAATAATAGTTTGTTGAAAAAAAGGGAATGAAGGTTAAAGGAGTATCAGCACTAAATGAAACTTCAATTAATAGGGATATTCCAATAATAAAGACCCGCAGGTACTTTATATTTTTCATTCTTATTTACCTGATCCTCTGAACATATGTGGAATAGTTTTAAATATGATCATAAGATCCAATTTTAAAGACCAGTTATCAATATATTGAAGATCCAGCGCTACCCAATCTTCAAAGTTTACTATATCATTTCGGCCGCTTATTTGCCAAAGCCCAGTAATCCCCGGTTTCATATTGAGGCGTTTTCGCCATTCGGGTTTATATTGTTTAACTTCCGAAGGCAATGGGGGTCTTGGTCCAACTAGATTCATGTCACCTCTGATCACATTATATAGTTGAGGGAGTTCATCTAGCGAAAATTTTCTTAAAAATTTTCCAATACCAGTTATCCTAGGGTCATTGGCCATTTTGAAAACTGGACCAGATTGTTCATTCAGGTTCACTAATTCATCTAATCTGGATTCTGCATCTGATTCCATAGTTCTAAATTTCAATAATTTGAATCTTCGCCCATGATATCCTACCCGTTCCTGAGAAAAGAACACTGGTCCTTTCGAACTGAGTTTGATAAAGACCGGAGTGAAAATAAGAATGGGTAGAAATACAATCATAATTCCAAGAGTGATTATAAATTCGAAGTAGGTCTTAATTATTAATCTGAAAAGTTTTTTATCTGTTGGATGAAAGGAGATGACAGGCAGATCGTACCATTCATCCATGAATGGCTCAACGTAAAGATTATTGATACCTTTCGAAAAGACATCCAGATTGACCATAACATGAAAATTGATTCCAAGGCTGTTCAAATAATCTAATTTTTCTTCGAAATCAAGCACCTTTTTTGGTGGAATTGCAAAAAAAACTTCATCTATTGGATCATTGAAGAGAATACCATTAAAATTTTCCATCGGTTCTACAGTTATTGAACATAAAATGGCCCCAACTAATGCCGGGTCTGGATCAAGTATGTGTGTTACAATATACCCATATTCTTCATGACGGGAAAATTCATCTATAAGTCTTTTAGCACGCCTTTTGCTTCCTATAATCATGATATATCGTGTATTTCGACCTTGTTTTCGTATATTCTCCAAATAAAATTTTATGCCCCATCTTTTTAGTAACAATAATGTAAAGCAAATTATTGTATAAGCAATGATTGTTGATCGATAGAATAATTCTGTTTTAGACAAAAATGATATGCTAATCAAAAAGGCAAATCCAACCAAGGCAATGATCAGTTGATCGATAAAAAAAGTACTGTAGTTCGTACGGCGGTAGAGATGATCTTTATCATAGATCACAAATAATAATTGCCAAAATAAGAGCACAATTGGAACCATGATTGGATGAAAGGATCTTTCATCTATAAACTTTAATTGGTTCCCGTGGTAAGCTTGTTCAGTTAAGATAGCGCTGGCAATAGAAAACAGAATTAATCCATGGTCTGCCGATCTATTTAAGAATGCGAATAATTTTGCCTGCTCTCTTAACATAGTTGGAAACTACTTAATAATTATATTTATGTTAAGTAGAAAACCTATTGTGAAAAATATTCTATTTAATCGAAACTTAGAATTTTATTGACAATAAATTCTATTTCATCATTTGTTAGCTCAGGGAACATGGGTAATGATAATATCTTCAAATGTGCTTCATAGATCTGAGGAAAATCATTATATGAATGCTCTAAATAATCATAAGCTTTCATAAAGGGAAGTGGTACAGGATAATGAACAGCGGATGCAATTCCACTCTCTTTCAAGTATTTTTGCAATTCTTCTCTTTTTTCCACCTGAATTACATATAGATGAAATACATGCTTAGAACCAAGGTGAATCTTAGGCGTTTTAATATTCTCAAGTTTACTAAAGAGGGCATTATAATGTTCTGCTCGGTCTATTCGTAGTCTGGTCCACAGCTCAATATATTTAAGCTTTACAGATAGGATGGCCGCCTGTAAACCATCTAAACGGCTATTTATGCCTTCTATGTGATGTTCGTGTTTGATCAAAGCACCATGATTAGCGAACATCCGTGCTTTTTCCGCTAGTTCATCATCATTCGTGATTATACAACCGGCATCACCATAAGCACCAAGGTTCTTACCTGGGAAAAAGCTGAATGTACCTGCATTACCAATGGTGCCTACATACTCATTATTCCATTCAGCAAAGTGCGCCTGGGCGCAATCTTCAAGAATTTTTAAATTATACTTATTAGCAATTCTCATTATTTCTGACATGTTAGCTGGTTGACCATAAAGATGTACAGGAACAATAACTTTTGTATTATGAGTGATCTTTTCTTCGATTTTATTAATATCAATAGTATAGTAATCGGGGTCAATATCTACGAAAACTACCTTAGCACCAGTTTGTGTAATAGTTTCTGATGTTGAGATCCATGAATGAGCTGTGGTGATTACTTCATCTCCAGGTCCAATACCCATTGCTTTCAACGATATGTATATTGCATCGGTACCATTTCCGCAACTGATGACATTTTTCATACCATAAGTTTCACCATATTCTTTTTCAAATTTCTGCACATACTTACCTTTAATAAATGCAGTATTATTTATTACGTTTTGAATCGCTGCATCAATCTCAGTCTTAATAGATTCATATTGTTTCTTAAGATCTACAAAAGGGATATTCATTATAAAGTTATTCTTGTTTGATTATTTTAGCTGGATTTCCAACAACAATGCAGTTATCTGGGACATCTTTTGTAACTACGGCACCTGCACCCACTTCAGAATTTTCACCAATCGTCACAGGAAATAAGGTAGCATTACTGCCAATAACAGCCCCTTTTTTAATGGTCGTTTCCTTCCAAAGACTTTTCGAGCCAGTCCGCTTAAAGGATGGGGGCTTATTATCATTAATTGTCATCACACCATGACCGATAAATACATCATCCTCAATGGTGACAAGTGAACAAATAAATGAATGAGAAGAAACGGTGACATTTGAACCAATCTTTGCACCACTTTGTACTTCAACATAAGAACCAATATTGCAATTTTCCCCAATTTCACAGCCATAAATATTGGCAAATTCCCAAACATTTGTTCCATCACCGATGTGCGCGTCTTTAACGATGGCGGTTTTTTGAATTGAAGGTTTCATTTATTGGGCGGCTCTTAAAATATTTACAACTTTTGCTGCATGGTCAGCACCGGTGATACAAGGCTCATTATTTAAAATACAATCAAAGAAATGTTGGATTTCAGATTTCAGGGGTTCAACCCATTTAATTTTTGGAATGGTAACATCGCCATCTCTATGGTTAAACAAGAATGTGCTGGGATCATCAAAATCCATTCTTTCACCCAGGACTGCCATGCGGTCTATCCCTTTATCATAAATGGTAATCTTATTTTTGGCGATGTCATCATAAACGACCATTCTCTTTGAGCCAACTACCGTCATTCTGCGAATCTTGTGGGGGTCTAACCAACTAACATGAATGTGGGCCATCACACTGTTTGGATATTCAATGTTCATGAAAACGACATCATCCACACCATTTTGGACATAATCCATTCCCTTTCTAGTCATATTAACTGGCTCAGGTTCATCAAGCCAATACTGAATGATACTGATATCGTGGGGCGCCAAATTCCATAGAGCGTCAACATCGTTCCTGATTCTGCCCAGGTTAACCCGCTGACTGTAAATATACCTGATGTCTCCTAACTCACCTGCATCAATGATTTTCTTTACCTGCCGGACTGCTGCATTAAATAAAAATGTATGTCCCACCATAGCGACTAAATTCTTTTCATTTGCCAAGGTACCAATTTCATTTACTTCATTCACTGTTTTTGCCATGGGTTTTTCCACCAAGATATGTTTTCCAGCTTGTAGGCTTTTCATGGCCAAATCAAAGTGGGTTGAAACAGGTGTCGCAATAACAATCCCATCAATATCACTATCGTTAATTATGGCTTCGATATCATCCGTGGTTTGAATGTTAGGGTAATGATTGTATACAAAATTCCGTCGTTCCTCGGAAAGATCAACCACCGCTTTAACAGTACATTGGGAATTTGCATCAAGATTACGAAGGAGGTTTGGTCCCCAATACCCAACGCCGATTTGTGCAATGTTTAACATGAATCAGATTTTCCTGATAATTCTTTAATGATGTGAATATAATTTAATTGTTCGTTGTCCCAATTTAATCGCTGATTAATGGTGTCTGTCTTTGCCTTTAAACGAACTAATTCTTGAGGTGATTTTATCAATTTTATTAACTGGTTAAAAAAGGAATCTGAATCATTATTTTTATAAAATGCCAATTCATCAGATTGAAAGTAATACGAAATCGGCGCATTTTTCACAGTAAGTGTTGGAAGTTCCATGGCAATATATTCCATCAGTTTGAGTGGTAACATTAAATGTGTCGCTTCAGATCGGATATAGGATACAATACCAAGATCTGCTTGTGAAATTTTATGAGGAATTTCATCTAAAGGAATTTGTCCATGATAGGTAACATTTTTTGATAATCCTAATTCAATTATCCAACGCTCCAAATCAGGAACACCATCCCCTTTACCATAAATATCAAGCCGAATTGATTGAAATTGTCTAATTGAATTTTTTATCGCATTCAACACCATTTTCAACCCAAACCTTTCAGCGATTGTCCCATGGTAGATCATTTTAAATTCATTCTCACTCCTTGTAATTAGTCCGATGTGATCTTTGGGGTTAAACAAATTTTTATCAGCAAAATTGGGAATGACCACCGATTTTTTACGATTTAGACCATGATTTTTAATATTGTGTTCCAAATGCGGTACATGCACTGTTATGACTTTATCCACAAAATGACAGGATAGTTTTTCTTGGATTAAAAGG
The DNA here is from genome assembly GCA_964399115.1 of uncultured bacterium. Taxonomy (GTDB): domain Bacteria; phylum Fidelibacterota; class Marinisomatia; order Marinisomatales; family UBA1611; genus CAYNPR01. The sequence continues at coordinate 11,213 of CAYNPR010000018.1, forward strand.
ATCCAATAAACAATTTGACCTAGTATTGATTTAAACTTGGCCAGATATAACTCAGGCATATTATCATGAATATCCAGGATGACTTTTGACCCGAATCCTTTATTGATAAGTGTTGAAAAAACCAGGAAATCCGGCATATTGTGGACATGGATTACTGCATATTTTTTAGAAAGATTTTTTAATAGTGCTATCATAGCCAAAAAGAAAAACTTGAGATAAGAAAAAATATAAGAAATGTTAGAACTGCCGCGATATTGAAAAATATCGAGATGATGAAGCGATACACCGTTTACCTCTTCGTGGTTGAGTTTTCCGGATTCTTTTAATACAAAGCAATCAACAATATATCCATGTCTCACCAATGATTCAGCATACCTTCTGACCCGAGGATCTCTGACATATTCCGTATAAGCGACCATGGCAATGATTGATTTATTTTTTGGATTAATTTTGGTATCCAAATTTTGTGGCTGCAGGAGTTTTTACCAAATAAGTACTTTTATGAATTAATCTCATCAATCAGATATAGTTTAATTGGGAAATTAACTTCGAAAAATAATTATTCAGTTCTTCTTGTTCCTTGTTTGATAATTCTTCTCTCCATCGTCCAATATGAGCTTTTTCGGGGCTATAATTTGTATTTAATAAAATGTCATCCTTGGGATCGACATTCAGAAATTGACATAATCTTTTATAAGTTTCAGAGAAATTTGAGACTATATCTTCTAATTTTAATTCTAAATAATGTTCTTTCGGTAGCTGCTCCTTTTTCCTTGTCCAACAGGAATAAACGGATTTTAAATAAGTAAGCGTAGAATCTTTATCCCGTGGTGTCCAATCCCTTCCTTGAAAAGATTGAAACATATCTCGAGGATCCCTTAAAACAACTATTAATTTATTTGCCCCAGTTATGTCCATACATTCTGTTGGATTTTGTGAAATAAAGGGTTCATCAATGATGTACATAGATGCCCTATCTTCCTGGAGCTTTTTCTCAACTAATGTATTGAAATAATTTCTTGTTATTTCTTTAAACTGGGAATAATCCAACGAATGAGTAATAAATATTTCCCTATTAAACATTTTCAGTCGTTTTTGTTTTATTAACCGGGTGAATATCTTATAAGAGATATTTGAGTGTTTTATCCATTTCCCATAATAAGAAGACTGGACTAAATTGTCTAGCAATTGTTTATTTGCCACTTCAAAATTCCCACAAAACTCAGCTTTAAAATTGCTGAGAGAGTAGCCTCCGAACCACTTACTGTTTAAATTTTTACATATTTTCTTATAATCATGTATGGCTTGATCACCTCTCCAGTATGTCCAATTATCTACAAAAACATTTTTTAATGAAATGAATCCTCCTGGGTCTGTAAGTATTCTTAATTCTGATTTGTCTGTAGAAGTAATATCTGAATGTCCTTTTAATAGTTCGCGAATTCCAGTTGTTCCTGATCTGCCAAATCCTCCAAGTAATATTAATTTTGGGTTAATCATGATGCAATTATTGTTGTATATAGGTCTTTTATTTGTTCGACTTTCAATTCTGCATCAAATTGAGATATAGATTCAACACAAACCTCGGATGGGATCATATTTGGATTATCCATGACAAGATTAATTTTTTCTTCTAACTCATCCACTCTACCCGGCGTAATGAAATATCCATTAATTCCGTCTTGAATAATCTCTTTCAAGCCACCTATCTTTGAAGCGATTACGGGTGTTCCACATGCAAGAGACTCAATTGCAACTAAACCAAAACCTTCTTGATAAGATGGAATAACCACGATATTAGATTTTCTCATCCAAGTAGCTATCTCTTTTTGTCCTAAAGGTTCAATAAATCGAAATATCATATCCAACCTCTTTTCTTTGGTCGTCTTCTCATATTGGGTCCTGTGACTGCCTTCACCTATAACAACACATTCAAATTTACTATTAGCTTGAAGATGTAATTTTTCGATAGCATCAATCAGTAATTCAAATCCTTTAGCAGGAATTAACCGACCAACAAAAAGCATTATAAATGGATTATCAAATTGGTTATTATTGTCCTGGCTGTATCGGAATATTTGTGTGTTAAACCCCATATCGATCACAGATATTTTTTCTGCTGAGATGCTAAATTGAGAGATAATTTTTCTTTTTAAATCATCACTGACAGCAATAATATGATTACAACCTTCCAAGGCTAACTTATTTAGATATCTAGAAAGGAAATTTCTTTTTTTATGTTGATTAATATCACTGCCGTGGGTTGTAATAATAATTTTCTTTTTTGTAATCCACTTTCCGATAATTGACAGGAACCCCGTTGGATATGAAAAGTGAACATGGATCAAGTCAAAATTTTTAAAAAGCAATGACCAAAGCATCCTACAGAAAAATAATAAATATTTTTTCAGGATTAATAATTTTGACTGGTTGCTACCATCTCCAGTTATCACAATGCTTTCAATACCAAATTTAGTTTTCATGAGTTCCAAATGGTTTTTGATAAATACACCAGAAAACGGATTATATTTATTTGGAAACATTGTTGTTGCTACCAGTATTTTCATTTAAAATGCCAATAATGGTTCTGATTTAGCCAATTCTTTTTTAATTAAATCTTTATTTTGATCTAATTTTCCATATTCTATCCCAAGGAATAATGCGAAAAGAGCCCCGCCCATAGGAGCGGTTATCACATGTCCGGCTAAGCTGCTGTACAAAAACATGAAATAGATCACCATTGCGTTCAATTCAGTATTGATCCGCCAAATTAATGGAAAGATAGTATTGAGAATAGGTATGTAAATAAGCAGAAAACCAATAATGCCATAATCCAGAAAAATATCTATGAAATCCATTTCACTACCCGTACGGCCTGCATAATCTTCACCGACTTTTTTTGATCTCATTGCAGTGCCATATCCAATAGTTAGGCTTGGAGGTTCATTGATGATATTGTTCAATCCGGTATTTGCCCGAATTGCCCTGAGGCCTGAAACATAGGAGTACCACCTTAAAGGTGTAATATTGATTGTGCTGTGTTTATCAAAAAAATTAATGCTATGGAAGGCACGATCCTGATATTTAAGAAATAGAGCGTTATCAATAAATACGATGGAGTTCAATGCACCTGTGATAAATAAAGCTATAGTCATTACCATAACTGAAGTTGTAATGATTTTATAAAATGATTTATTAATTAACTTATAAGCTAGGAAGTAAAGTAAGAAAAATGGATAAACTAATACTAACATAGAACCACTGATAAATAAAGCCATAACTGCTAAGGCCAAATAAAAGGAATTCATGATTCCTTCCTTCAATTTATAAGTGAAATAAATTGTGAATGAAAATCCAATAACCGCCGTCGCATTTGATGCATAAAAAAAACTTTTATTGGCATCATAATAGGTAGCATATGCGTTAATGCCGGTACCAGAAACATAACTGATTATGATTGCTCCTGAGTACACTAAAAGATTTGTGATTAGAATGTTGTTTAGATGCTTGTTAAAATATTCATAGTTTTTGATCACTTGGTATAAAAGAAGTAGAAAAAAAAGAGGCTTTATTAATGCAACTAATTCCAATGGAAATGCTTTAAAAGACCCGTCTCGGAAACAATAAAGAATGATTGTAAAGGGAGTGATAAATAATAAATAAATGATATGT
>CAYNPR010000019.1:0-14866 GCA_964399115.1 uncultured bacterium
GAAACCTCCCTTCCGCTCCGGCGCTTATGGGGAATGTGGCGTTGTGGAAACCTGCCTCCAGCGCTGTGCTGCCCTGTTATTACCTCATGAAAATGTTTGAAGAAGCGGGATTGCCGGACGGCGTCATCAATTTTATTCCCGGTTCCGGTGGTCAGGTCGGAAATCCTGTTTTAGCGAATGAGAATCTTGCCGGTGTCCATTTCACCGGTTCCACAGAAACGTTTCAGCATATTTGGAAAACGATTGGAAACAACATTGATCAATATAAAACTTATCCTAGAATTGTTGGAGAAACTGGGGGAAAAGATTTTTGTCTCGCCCATGAATCGGTTGATATTGATGAATTGGCCACAGCTATGATTCGCGGTGCGTTTGAGTTTCAGGGACAAAAATGTTCCGCAATGTCCCGCGCATACGTCCCAACCACGATTTGGGAGGACGTAAAAGGAAAATATCTTTCCGAATTGGAAACCGTGAAAGTCGGTTCTCCGCGGAATTTTACCAACTTCATGAATGCCGTCATCGATAAATCTGCGTTCGACTCCATCATAAAGTACATTGAATACGCAAAGAATTCTGATGATGCGGAGATCATCTCAGGCGGAACATATGATGATTCCAAAGGATACTTCATCCAACCCACTACAATCATCACCACCGATCCCCATTTTATGACCATGGAAGAAGAGATCTTCGGTCCGGTCTTGACCGTATATCTTTATGATCCGGAAGATTGGGATTCAACCATTGACTTGGTCGATACGACTTCTCCATATGCTTTGACAGGCTGCATCATGGGGAAGGATAGGGAAGCATTAACAGAAGCAACGGATCGCCTGACCCATTCTGCAGGAAATTTTTACATTAATGATAAACCAACCGGTGCGGTAGTCGGTCAGCAACCTTTCGGTGGGAGCCGAGCCTCCGGCACCAACGATAAGGCAGGATCAGACTTGAATCTACTACGCTGGGTCTCTGTTCGGACGATCAAAGAAACTTTTGATACACCGAAAGATTACCGGTATCCATTTCTAGAAAAAGATTAAATGCATAACCCTACGGCTATGATCGCCATGGGCGGGAATTCTCTTTCTCCCAAAGGCGAAACAGGAACCATCCAACAGCAATTTTCCCATACCCGGGAAACGCTGGAGGGCATCAGTCATTTTATTGATCGGAATTACAATCTTTGTATCAATCATGGGAATGGTCCACAAGTCGGAAATGAACTCCTTCGTATGGATTTGACTCACGATCAGGTTCCACCGCTTCCACTGGGTGTCTGCGTTGCCGGGACCCAGGGTACCATCGGGTATATGATCCAGCAATCTTTACAAAATAAACTGAGGGACATGGAAGTTGACCGGGAAGTGGTGACGCTGGTGACACAAGTGATTGTGTATGAAAATGATCCAACGATCCAAGTACCAACTAAATTTGTGGGACCGCGATATACTGAAACTGAAATCAAGCTGCTGGCAGGAAAATTTGGCTGGACTGTAAAGGAACAGGAACCGGGTCAATGGCGTCGAGTAGTCTCTTCCCCCATGCCGGAATACATCATGCATGGAAAATCCATCAAGGCCCTGGTGGACAGAGGCACCATCGTCATTGCCACTGGAGGGGGTGGAATTCCCGTTTACAATAACGACTCTCGTCATTTAGAGGGTATGGACGCGGTCATCGACAAGGATTACACGGCAGCGAAGTTGGGTCGTATCATTCGAGCGGAAGAACTGTGGATTATAACGGATGTGAAACACATTTATCGTAATTTTGGCACCCTAAAGCAGGAACCTATCCGGGAGATGACACGATCAGAGGCAAAAAAACACTATGAAAATGGTGAATACCAGAAAGGCAGTATTGGACCCAAGATCAAGGCGGCCATGCACTTTTTGAAATACCATGGGGAAAAAGTTATTGTCACCTCCATACCCTGCATCAAAGATGCGCTGGATGGGAATGCGGGTACAGTCATAAGGAATGAAGCATGAAAATACATGAATACCAAGGTAAGACCATCTTCCGGCAGCATGGTATCAATACACCTGAAGGCATCCCTGCCTTCAGCATCGAAGATGCTATAAATGCCTACGATGAACTTGATGTGGGAACTGCGGTGGTCAAAGCCCAGATCCATGCTGGCGGTCGGGGAAAAGGCGGAGGCGTAAAACTGGCTCACAGTCGCAATGAAGTGGAATCGTTGGCAAAAGAGATGTTGGGAATGAACCTGGTCACACATCAAACCGGCCCTTCCGGAAAGGAAGTCCAACGATTACTCATCGAATCAGGAGAAGATATCAGTCAGGAATTCTACGCTGCCATCACTTTGGATCGCGGTAAGGAAATGAACGTATTCATGGTTTCCACGGAAGGCGGAGTTGAGATTGAAAAAGTTGCCGCTGAAACACCGGAAAAAATCGTCAAGGTCTGGATTGACCCCCTCCTAGGCATGGAACCCCACCAAGGAAAAGAACTGGCTGAGGGACTTCGACTGACTGGCACTGCATTTAAGGAGGCAGCATCCATCTTCATTAAAATGTATACCTGCTACCAAACCATAGATGCTTCCTTGATGGAAATCAATCCTCTTATACTTACTGGAGACGGACATATTTTGGCCTTGGATTCCAAATTTAATTTCGACGACAATGCCCTATTTCGACAAAAAGAAATTTCCGAAATGCGGGATCTATCAGAGGAAGATCCCATGGAAGTGGAGGCGGGGAAATTCAATTTGAATTATATTAAGCTCGACGGAAATGTGGGATGTATGGTCAATGGCGCTGGACTCGCTATGGCGACCATGGACATCATTAAACTGGCTGGTGGTGAGCCTGCTAACTTTTTGGATGTGGGCGGCACAGCCAGTGCAGAAACCGTGCAAAACGGCTTTCGGATTATTCTATCCGACGATAACGTAAAAGCCGTCTTAATCAACATTTTTGGTGGCATCGTCCGTTGCGATCGTGTGGCAAACGGTGTGGTGCAGGCAGTGAAAGATCTCGGATTGGATGTGCCTGTTGTGGTGCGACTTCAGGGTACGAATGCGGAAAAAGCTCGAAGCATTTTGAGTGAATCAGGCGTTTCCATTATTCCTGCCGACAGTATGAAAGACGCTGCAGAAAAAGTTGTCAAAGCTGCCGTGGACGGCTAAGGAAATTTTAAAATGTCAATTTTAGTTAATAAAGATTCAAAAGTCGTTGTACAGGGAATTACCGGTTCCGAAGGACAATTCCATTCAGAACAAATGCTGGAATACGGCACAAATATCGTGTCTGGCGTCACACCTGGAAAAGGCGGGCAGAGAACGTTCGATGATCGCATTCCAGTTTTTAATTCAGTAAAAGAGTCAATAGAAGAAACAGGTGCCAACACATCCATTATTTTCGTACCTCCTCCCTTTGCAGCAAAAGCAATCACAGAAGCCAGTGAATCCGGGATCAAACTGGTAGTGTGCATCACGGAAGGTGTTCCAGTCCATGATATGGTGAAAGTGAAAAAGGCTGTGAAACAAAATGGTACTCGTTTGATTGGTCCGAACTGCCCCGGGATCATTACCGTGGATGAATGTAAGTTGGGTATCATGCCCGGTTTCATCTGTCAAAAAGGGAATATAGGCGTGATCTCCAAATCGGGAACACTCACATATGAAGCCATTGACCAGTGTGTCAATGCAGGACTGGGACAAACGACGGCCATTGGAATTGGGGGTGATCCCATCATCGGTACATCCATGCAAGACTGCCTTGAGTTGTTTGAGGCGGATTCGGATACGGAAGGCGTTGTAATCATTGGTGAAATCGGTGGACAGATGGAAATCGAAGCGGCTCGATGGGCAAAAGATAATATGACTAAACCAATCGTTGGTTTCATTGCGGGGCAAACGGCGCCTCCGGGACGCAGAATGGGTCATGCTGGAGCCATTGTTTCCGGTGGTGATGACACTGCTGTGGCCAAAATGAGAATTTTAAAAGATTGTGGGATTGAGGTTGCTGAATCTGTAGCGGATATTGGTGCCCTCATGAAAACTGCCATGGAACAATAAATTAAAATAATTCAATCGAAATATAATATCGGAGATTACTTACCAATGGTAGACAGAACATTTGCCATCATTAAACCTGATTCGGTAAAAAATGGATATACAGGCAAAATTTATAACAGAATCTTGGAGGCGGATTTTAAGATATTGGCTGCGAAACTCCTGAAAATGACTAAAGTACAGGCAGAAGGATTTTATGCCATCCATAAAGAACGTCCTTTCTATGGTGAACTGACCGAATTCATGTCGTCCGCGCCTTGCATGGTCCTGGCACTGGAAAAGGAAAACGCAGTACTTTCATGGCGTGAAACCATTGGCGCCACCAATCCGGAAGAAGCGGCAGAAGGCACAATTCGTAAAGAATTCGCAACCAATGTGCAAGAAAATGCTATCCATGGCTCGGATAGTGGCGAAAATGCCCAAAAAGAAATTGCCTTTTTCTTTACGGAGAGTGAACTTTTGAGCAATCAATAAATTCTATTTATGATATTATGAGAAAAATCCCATTATTGATTGTTTTAATTTTGATTTTCGCTTGCGGTGGAGGCGGAATTGAAGGCTATGTAGGCGAATCCATTGTCCTTACCGTCGACAATCCTGAAGAAGGAAAGGATGTGGATTTCATGTGGGCGTTAATCGAGCAGCCGGATGGTTCCCTGCTCAATTCGTCTGATCTCAAAACAACCGAAACCGGTAAAAAAATGACCTTTTCTCCAGATTATCCGGGAAAATACGTATTAGAAGTATTTGTCACTCAATACGGCGATGAACTTTCCAGCCAAAACTTCACATTCAACATTTCAGATCATGGCAAAGAAAACGAAAATGAAGAACAAGATGATGAAGAGGATAAAGTGGATAAAAAGAATGATGAAGAATGGCTGAACGAAAAACTCGATGATACGAACGAAAATATCAGTGACGAAGAAGACGTAGAAGGTCAAGAAGACATAGAAAGTGAAGAAGACGTAGAAGGTGAAGAAGACGTAGAAGGTGAAGAAGACGTAGAAGGTGAAGAAGAATTGGATGTTGGAACAGAAAATGAACCAACTTTGGCTAAAATTGAAGAACCGAAGAAAGGTGCAAGCATCATGGCGAAAACGGACAGGTTCACTATCCAAATTACAGCTAAGAGAAACCTGAAAGATGCGCAGGCTTTTGTCGCTAGCATGATCGATAAGGGTTACGATGCATATATCCAAAAAGCCGTTTTTGACACAAATGAAATCTGGTATCGTGTCCGTGTTGGAAGCTATGACAAATACAATGCTGCAACTACAGCATCAAAAGCAATATCCAGAGAGCTTAACTTTTCGACTTGGGTCGATTTTGTTAGACTTGAACAATAACTTAAGGAGATAAACAAATGGGTCCCCTGAAACTATATTATGACGTAAGAGATATTTTTAGAGCTCCTCGTTTGGGATTAAGTGGAAAAAAGATCTGGATCTTTATGACGGGGAATTTAGCGGGGTTTATTCTGTATTGGGCTTTTTGCTATCTTTCACTGGCGTTGGCAGGTATCCCTTTCTCAACTGCTCTTGCCAACTATGGGCTCTACCCATGTCTATATGGAACTGAATCAGCCGACTGGTATGTTTGGGCCGTTTTTTTTATCGGAGTCGAAGCCTGGATTCTCGCCATTTACCTAGCCTGTACTGCTGTTAGCCGCGTAACCTTGAAACAGCTGAAAGGAAACGATTTTTTTTCTTCTGGAGATGCATGGAATTACGTCCATAAGCATTGGCATCCTATTGTTTTTGCACCAATCGCCATTGGGTTAATCATCGCCTTTTTTCTTTTCTTTGCCGGTTTTTTTGCATTATTTGGAAAAATATCCTATGTTGGGGAATTCCTGTTTGCAATTCCTTACCTTTTTTATTTTTTTGGATCAGTGTTCACTGTATACACCTTCTTTGTTTTAATCGTTTCGCTTCATTACACACCCGCTATAGTGGGTACCTATGAAGAAGACACCATGGGCACCGTATTTCAGTCTTATTCTATCGCTTGGTCACAACCTTGGCGAGTTATTGCCTATCATATTGTTCTAGTTCCACTCGCCATAATAGCCATTTATTTTTTCGGATGGTTTTGGAGCGTCGGATATGAATTGGTCAATTATGTTTTCGGTTGCGAATGGTTCATGGGTTCAAAATTGTCTGGGTTAGTCAGTTATGCCACTTCAATAGTCTGCCCCGATTGGCTCTGTCAATGTCTTGCATGTTGTTTGTCGTTCTTTAATTGCTTTGTTCAGACGGATGCGCCCGCAAATCTCTCCGGAACGGAAACTGTGGCTGGTGTTATACTTGCTGTCTCCATGTTTTTCATTGGTCTCTCGGTTATCTCATACGGCCTGTCTGTTATCTCGGTGGGTGAAACATTGATGTTTGTAATTTTCAAAAAGAGATCCGACGATGATAACCTTCTGGAAAGAAAAGACGAAGATGAACTTGAAGAGGACGAAGATGATTTCAATTTTGATGATGATGATTTGGATAATGAAGATGATGAGAGTGATGACCAAAATGAATCAGAGGAAATTGAAGACAGTAAAGGTGACGGAGCTGATGAAGATGATGATGATTCTGGGGATGATTCTTCAGAAGAATAAGTCTTCTCATAAAAGCGTTTTTTGCACCTAATCCAGCCCTTTCTACCTTGGATAAATACAGGGTTTTCGGTACTTTTCGCAGCTCAAGATGAAGCTATTACGAACAGAACTCAATTCCGGGTTCAAGAATAAGCTTTTTGAAATTACAGCTGGAGATTTACCTGATCGTGGAACTGACTTAGTTGATGACCATATTTTATGTACATTATCGGCAAAAATGGTTCATTTTGGATTTCAAATTTCTGGAGAAATCAGAGCCAGTCCAGGGTATGAATGTGACCGATGCCTTTCCAACTATAGAAAAGATCTGGCGCTTCCTTTCAAACTCTGGTTAACGGCCAAAGAAGATTTATCCATAAAGGAAGGAGATGATTTCATCCATTTTCCAGAAAACTTGGATTCGATTGAATTGAATAATTCAATCGCGGACATCATCGGTTTATCGGAACCAATAAAAAAGACCTGTTCCAAAAATTGCAAGGGTCTCTGCTCCAAGTGTGGAGGTAATTTAAACAATACTTCTTGCAATTGTGAACCGGATTCAAATGACAGCCCGTGGAATGATTTGAACAAAATAAAATTTAAATAGAAATGGAGAAATTTTATGGCACTGCCTAAAAGACGACAATCAAAAGCACGCGGACGAAAGCGACGAACTCATTATAAAACCACCAGGGTTTCAATTACTAATTGTCCACAGTGTAATCAAACAAAAATGCCCCACAGGGCTTGCCCAAACTGTGGATATTACCGAGGGCGACCGGTTGTATCCGCTTCTTAATTCATTTCATAAATAAATGAAATTTGCCCTTGATGCTATGGGTGGCGACCAAGCACCCTACGCCGTCGTGCAAGGTGCATTGGATGCCATTAAGCAATCATCCCATCCTTTAAATCTTGTATTATTTGGCGATGAAACCGCAATTTTAAAACAAATGACCGGTCGTGAATCCGATGCGATTGAAATCGTTCACACGGATGAAGTCGTGTCCATGGAAGATCAGGGTCCAAAGGTATTAAAAACAAAACCAAATTCCTCTCTAGTTAAGGGAATTCAATTGGTTAAAGACGGCAAAGCCGACGGGTTTATCAGTGCGGGTCATACCGGTGCCGTAATGTCAGCATCCCTTCTGAGCTTTGGACGAATTCCCGGAGTTCGTCGACCGGCTATCGCAGCATATATTCCAACAGAATTTCGTGGAAAAGTGATATGTGACGTGGGAGCAAATCCCATTGCCAAACCAGAACATTTGGCCCAGTTCGCAATAATGGCATCTCATTACTACGATCATGTGGAAGGCTATAAAAACCCCAAGGTGGGATTAATTAATATCGGCGAGGAGCCCAACAAGGGATCTGAACTTTACGTGGAAACCTACAAACTGCTTTCAGAAATGCCTAATTTCATCGGAAATATAGAAGGTCGGCATCTTTTAACATCCGAAGCCGACGTATTGATCTGTGATGGATTTGTAGGTAACACCTTATTGAAATTCGGTGAATCCTGGATTACATTTTTCTCGGACCAGATCAAATCTAAAATCGAAGATAAAATAGCCTATAAAATTGGAGCCAGTTTGATGAAGCCCATCTTTGAAGATTTGGAATCAAAATTTGATTATGAGGAGCATGGCGGCTCACCCTTGCTGGGAGTCAATGGAATTGCCATTGTTTGTCATGGGAGTTCTGGACCAAAATCAATCATGAATTCAATTTTCCTTGCAATAAAATGCATAGAGAATAAATTGATCGAAGACACACAGAAAAGTTTAGCAACCCATTTCGGAGAAAACCCGTGAACGCTAAAATCACCGCAACGGCCCATTATTTACCAAAAAGGGTTTTAACGAATGCTGAATTAGAGAAAATGGTGGATACGTCGGACGAATGGATTCGTTCCAGAACCGGTATTTCAGAACGACGTATTGTTGCCGAAAATGAAGCCAGTTCCGATATGGCTACGGAAGTTGCCAAAGCATTATTAAAAAAACGTGGGATGTCCGGAAGTGACGTCGACGTCATCATCATCGCCACGGTAACACCGGATCATTTTACCCCATCCACTGCAGCATTGGTACAAATGAATATTGAGGCAGAAAACGCCTGGGGATTTGATTTGAATGCTGCTTGTACCGGATATCTTTATGCACTGGAAACCGGAAATAAACTCGTCAGTTCCGGTGCTTACAATAATGTGATGGTCATCGGCGTGGATGCCATGTCATCTATTTTAGATTTCACAGACAGAGACACATGCGTTTTGTTCGGAGATGGTGCAGGAGGATCCATCCTGGAGCCCACCAATAATGAGGCTGGAATCCTTGATTCGATTCTTCATATGGATGGTTCTGGTGGCAAAAATTTAATTGTACCTGGTGGTGGAAGTCGATTACCACCAACCATGGAAACTGTAAAAAGGCGGAAACATTATATCAGACAAGACGGAAAAACCATTTTTAAATTCGCCGTCAAGGGTATGGCCGACGTTGCCGAACGAATCCTTATCAATAACAGAATGAATGGTGACGATATTGACCTTTTTATCCCTCATCAGGCGAACAAACGCATCATCGATGCAACATCGGATCGCTGCGGAGTAAACAAAGATAAAGTACTGATTAATATTGATAGAGTTGGGAATACAACGGCAGGAACCATTCCTATTGGAATGAGTGAGGCGGTAAACGATGGTCGTATTAAAGATGGCGACTTTATTCTCCTAGCAGCTTTTGGTGCAGGATTCACATGGGGCAGCATTCTGATCAAGTGGGAGTCCTTGTGACAAAAACGGCATGGATCTTTCCGGGACAAGCGTCTCAGAAGGTCGGAATGGGTAGGGATCTCTACGAAAATACATCCCTGGGAAAACATTATTTTGATAAGGCCAATGAAATCATGGGGTGTGATATCCAATCCATCGTTTTTAACGGTCCTGAAGATAGTTTAAAACAGACCCAATACACTCAACCAGCCATTTATATCGTCAGCTCTATCTTAGGAGATCTCTTAAAAAACAAAGGATTTAGGCCGGATGGGGTTGCAGGACACAGTCTTGGTGAATATTCCGCATTGACCATTGCCGAAGCATTCGATTTTGAGACAGGGCTCATCCTTGTAAAAGTACGTTCGGAAAGCATGGCAAAAGCAGGTGAAATTGAAAATGGCACTATGGGTGCAATTGTTGGATTGGATGACGATACGGTAACGGCACTCTGTGATAATTATACCGAAGGAGGCGTTGTTGTTGCGGCAAATTATAATTCTCCCGGGCAGGTAGTGATCTCGGGATCTCCCAAAGCTGTGAAATCGATTATGGCAACTGCGAAGGAATCCGGTGCACGGATGGCGGTGGAACTAAACGTGAGCGGAGCTTTCCATTCCCCTCTTATGACCCCGGCTTGTGAACCCCTTGCCGAAAAGCTTTCTTCTCTCGAAATTCAGGACTCAATTTATCCAGTATTTACAAATGTTTCCGCTAAACCAGTTACAACCAGTCGCGAGATTAAGGATGCACTCATTCAACAGTTGGAAAATCCGGTTCTCTGGGAAAAATCCATTCTCAATATGAAATTATCCGGATTGGAATCGTTTTTTGAAATTGGCCCAGGAAAGGTATTGCAAGGATTAAATAAACGGATTGATCGCCAAATACCTACCTCCGGGATTGAATCCTTAGATCAAGTGGAAACATTTCATGTTTAGTTTGTCGGATAAAATCGCGATTGTAACCGGCGCGTCCCGAGGAATCGGAAAAGTGATCGCGGAAGTTTTCGCCGATTCCGGCGCTCATGTGGTCTGTGTTGCAAGATCTGGCGACGCCATCAAGACTTTATCGGAAGATATCAAAGTCAAAGGATGTTCCGCTTCTCATTCAACCTGTGACATCAGCAATGGAGCATCCTTTACAGCTCTCATCAACGATGCAGTCAAGTCCTATGGCAAGTTGGACGTTTTAGTCAACAATGCCGGTATCACCCAAGACGCTTTACTGATGCGCATGAGTGATGAACAATGGGACACGGTCCTCAATATAAACCTCAAGGGTGCATTTTACGGGATGAAGGCAGCTATCCGTCCCATGATGAAAAATCGAGGTGGCAGAATTATTAACGTTTCGTCCATCGTGGGGTTGACGGGAAATGCGGGGCAATCCAACTATGCGGCATCCAAGGCAGGATTGATAGGATTAACCCAATCCATCTCCAAAGAAGTGGCGAGCCGTGGAATTACGGTAAACTGTATTGCACCGGGATGGATCGAAACGGACATGACCAACGAATTATCCGAAGAGGCCAAACAAGAATTTCTAAGCAGGATTCCTGCAAAACGGATCGGAACGCCCGAGGACATTGCAAATGCTGCCCTGTTCCTTGCATCCGATGAAGCAAGTTACATCACCGGTCAAACCATCACTGTAGATGGTGGCCGAGTCATTAATTAAACAAAGGAGATAACATGTCAACGTTAGACAAAGTCAAAGAAGTGATCGTAGACAAACTGGGTGTTGACGAGGATTCGATCAAACCCGAGGCACATTTTGTAAATGATCTTGGTGCTGACTCTCTCGACACTGTGGAACTCATCATGGAATTTGAAGAAGAATTCGGAATTGAAATCCCGGATGATGATGCTGAAAACATCACCACAGTTGGTGCGGCAGTCGATTACATCGAAAAAGTCAAATAAAGAATCCGGCATGACCCGAGAAAAAATTGTCATTACAGGTTTAGGCGCTGTTGCGCCCAATGGCAATAACGTCAAGGACTATTGGGACAATATCGTTGCTGGTGTAAGTGGTATTGGTCCAATTGCCTACTTTGACACATCCAACCATCGAGTTTCGATTGCAGGCGAATTATCGGATTTTCAACCCGAAACCGTTTTGGACCCAAAGGAGATTCGAAAACTTGATCCGTTTTCCGTTTATGCCATAGTGGCTACGGATGAAGCGATTCGGATGGCAGGAATTGACACGGAATCATTGAATTTGGATCGAATCGGTGTATCCATAGGGACAGGCGTTGGTGGAATCCAGACGATGGAAGACCAGCAATCGGCATTGGAAAACCGCGGTCCGAGGCGGGTTTCACCCCAATTCGTACCGAAAATGATCGCGAATATCGCTGGTGGACATTTATCAATCCGCTGGGGTTTTCGAGGACCGAATCAAACTATCACTTCCGCTTGTGCATCTGCGACGGATGCGATTGGGATTGCCATGCGAATCATCATGGCCGGAGACGCAGATATAATGATTACCGGTGGAACAGAAGCCAGCATAACTCCACTTACCATTGCAGGATTTGCCAATATGAGAGCCCTTTCCACCTCCTGTGATGAGCCTGAAAAGGCCAGCCGTCCTTTTGATTTAAATCGGGATGGATTTGTCCTTGGTGAAGGTGCCGGCATCTTAGTCTTGGAGACTGAAAAGCATGCTAAAAATCGCGGTGCGACCATCCTTGCGGAGCTGGCAGGGTATGGTTCCACGGATGATGCATTTCATATCACCCAGCCTTCTGTTGGTGGTGAAGGCGCCAAGGCAGCCATGAAACGCGCGATTCAAGATGCCTGTCTTGAACCTGGCAACATTGACTATATTAACGCTCACGGAACATCCACTCCCTTTAACGATCGTAATGAATCCATTGCCATTGAATCCTTGTTTGGCGAACATGCTCAAAAGTTGAAAGTCAGTTCCACCAAGTCGATGACCGGGCACCTTCTAGGGGCAGCTGGTGGAATCGAAGCAATCGCTTCAGTCATGGCCATCCAAGATCAACTCATTCCTCCCACAATCAACTATGAAACACCGGATCCGGATTGTAAACTGGATTATGTCCCAAATCAAGCACAAGAACACAATCTAAATGGAGTTTTGTCCAATACTTTTGGATTTGGCGGACACAATGCAGTTATCTGTATCCGTAAATACGAGTGAACTTATTATCTAAAATAAAAAAAATGATTATTGGAAATGGCGGCGTTTCCAAAATCGAGAAAAAAATAAACTACATTTTTCACAACAAGAATTATTTAACCCAAGCTTTCACTCATAAATCACTAAATACAAGCCCACGCAGCAATTACGAACGTCTGGAATTCCTTGGCGATGCCGTTCTGGACATCGTCGTAAGTCGCGAACTGATGAGAGAATTCCCAGAGGGAGATGAAGGCTTGCTGACACAACGCCGGGCATCTCTTGTCCAGAAACCGTACCTGGGAAAAATCGGACAAATGTTAAATCTTCTGGATCATTTGAAAATTGAATCGAGTGTAAACCTGAGTGTCCAGAAAATCCGGGAAAAACAACTGGCCAACCTTTATGAATCCCTGATCGGCGCCATATACCTTGATGGGGGCATTAAGCCCTGCCGAAATTTGATTTTGCAAACGGTTTGGGCACACAAGGAAGATGCATGGAAAGCCACTAATTACAAAGGAAAACTGATTGAATATTGCCATTCACATGACATTGGAAATCCCACCTTCAAAATAAAAGACATTTCTGGACCAGATCATCAAAAAACATTCGAAATTCAAGTAAAGGTTGGAAAAGAGATTTATACTTCCGGATTTGGAACAAATAAAAAAACCGCGGAACAATTCGCGGCTCAGAATGCATTGGATGAAATGGGTGTCGCCGTTTAAGATTCCATTTCGCTGATCTTATCTCTGATTTTTGCAGCAATTTCATAATCTTCACTCTCGATTGCCTTATTCAACTTTTCCTTTAAACCTTCCAGGGAAAGGCCTGATTTTTTCTCCGGTACCTCATAATCACTAAAAGCATCTTTATCCACACTGGCCTCGTTCATAATGTCGGGAGAGACCAGAATTGGCGCCTTCATTCTCAAGGCTACGGCAACAGCATCGCTGGGGCGGGCATCAATGACTCGCATACCCAATTTTTCCGATTCCAATTCCAATTTGGCATAAAAAACACCATCATCCAAATTGCTGATCTTAATGGTCTTCAGGTTTCCATCTACTCCGGTGATTATGTCACAAATAAGATCATGGGTCAAAGGGCGTGGAGTGTCCACAACTTCGATCGCAAGGGCGATGGATTGAGCCTCGAACGACCCTACAATGACCGGTAAATATCGATCACCTGTTATTTCTTTTAAGATTACGGCGTAGCTTCGGCTCGGCGGATGAAAGGATATTTTAGTGACCTTGACAGGTATCATTGCTTTTTAGAAAGTTGATATTTAAGGCTCGTAATCTTCTCCACTGGACTTGGATCGGTTTCATGGAGAATTGCACACCAGAAACTTAACCAATCTCCAAAATGAATCATATGAAGAAATCGCTCCTCAAAAGATTTTTCTGCCATTTCCAGGACAACCTGGTCCACGCCAACTTCATCTAAAATGGATTTCGTAATGCTTTGACGATGCTTGACTCGGGGATTGTCGGATGAATCTGTGAGCCATAGAACGAATAATGACTCCAACAATTCCGGATTATTTTCCCAACCTACAATTTCGTTATGGTTGAACTCCGGTAGTTCGTTGTGATAGGCCAGCATTTTACCGTTTTCACAAATCTGTCCTTTCAACCGAACCGCTGCAATTCCCATCGTGGACGAATCGGAATAAATAATCGGAATTCTATTTTTTATTTTTTGGGCCAATGCATATGTCGGATTGGATTCGTTTTCATTTCCATAAAGCACTCGGGAATCCTGCAACTGTGCAACACTACCGTTGAGCCACTGGCGCAAAGATGAATACAAAACACCGGCTTTTTCGAGTAGAATAATCATGGGAACGAATGAAAAAGCCAATGCCGCTCTGGGCTGTAGCCCTGAAGGAATCAAAATTACGTCTTTATCCAATTCGTCCAACCTTTCCGCCAGTTTTCCACCTGTGGTAATTCCACAAATTTTGGCATTTTTTTCTATGGCGTCATCCAAGGTGCACAACGTCTCTTCCGTATTTCCGGAATAAGATGAGCAAACGACCAGCGTATGATCATTGGCCCAGTTTGGAAGACCATACCCTCGACTCACGACGAATGGAATTTCAAGATTGTTTTTTTCAAGAATGGAAACCATGTCTCCGCCAATGGCTGATCCGCCCATGCCGGCGATGACAATATTTTCTATATTTTCATAGTTGCAGGTCAACTCGATTTGTTCGGCCATTTTCAATGCATCGGAAAGGTTTTCCGGGAAATCCCAAATCGCGCCAAACATATTG
>CAYNPR010000020.1:0-14778 GCA_964399115.1 uncultured bacterium
AGCATTCATTTTCGTAAAGTTAATGCACTCATCCCGATTTTCGAAAAGATGATTTTCCCTATTTTGTAAAGTGATTTGGAAAAAACGTATTGTTTTCCGTCGTCGAGAGATTTATGTTTCGTTAATCAAATCTATGTTAAAATTTAATTTAACCAGCACCATTAGCGGGGCAATCGAGAGATTGGCCCGCTTTTTGTTTATTCGATAGATAATACATCAATATTGCACCAGCAACACCGATGTTCAACGATTCTCCGAACCCTATTTTTTCAATGGCGACCAAGGTATTTATTTCCCCCAATACGTGTGGAGATAAACCCAGAGCTTCATTTCCCAAGACTAAAATCCAACGCTCTGGGACCTGTATGAGATTATTGATTGAATCACCTCGATGATCCGCGCCAAGCACCGTGAATGAATTTTTTTTGAAAAGTTTTAAATCAACGTTGGAATGAATATTTAAACGAAAATGCGCTCCCATGCTGGATCGCACAACTTTTGGATTGAATGGATCAACACAATCCGGAGAAAGAGAAATTCGATTGACGTTGAACCAGGCTGCGGTTCTCAAAATCGTTCCTAGATTTCCCGGATCGGTGATACGATCCAAATAAAGCCAGTTTCCTTTAGAAAGATCCGGGTCAACCGAATCTGGAAATAGACAAGTAGCCAAAATCCCGGAGGGTGATTTTGTAGTTGATATTTTTCTGAGTTGTTTTTCCGATATCCGTTCAATTGGAATTCCTGCATTGTGTAAGGATGAAATGGTTGACTTGTTATTTTCTCCGAATACCTCACTGAAATATGCCTTTTCCAAATTTGCACTAAATTCCAATGCAGTTTCCACTATCCGTTTTCCCTCAATTAGAAAAAGACCGTACTTCTTCCGGTATTTTTTTTTCTCAAGAGCTTGGAGTTTTTTTAGTTCTTTATCGGTCATTCTTTTGGAAAACGATTTTCCCGCCAACAATGGTAAACATAATTTGCGACTCGAGAATATCCATTGGGTTATTTTCCGTTAGTTCTTGATTCAGAACTGTAAAATCCGCATAAAATGTAGGTTCGATCTTTCCTTTTACCGTTTCTTCGAAAGATGCGTATGCAGCCCATTCAGAGTACGATTTAATGGCCTGGTCCAACGTCATTTTTTCCCGGGGTTGCCATCCGCCCTCCGGCCACCCCTTTTTATCCTGCCGTGTGATTGCGGCATAAATGCCTTCCAGAGGATCCGGATATTCCACCGGCGCATCGGAACCACCGGGAATTGGAACACCCATTTGGATGAACGATTGCCAGGGATATGCTTCATGGAGACGATTTTCTCCCAAGCGCTCATTAACCCAATACATGTCGCTTGTGCAATGGGCAGCCTGCATAGTTGGTATCACCCCCAACTTTTTGAATCGTGAAAGATCATCATGGTGGACAATCTGGGCATGCTCTACACGATTCCGTAGTGACCTATTCGCAACTTTTTCATATGTATTTAAAATGGTTTTTACAGCCCTATCACCGATCCCGTGTGTATTGGATTGGAATCCTGCATCATTGAATTTTTTTACCAATCGTTCGTGTTCTTCCGGTTGAATGATTAGAAGCCCATCTTGGTCAAGTGCGTCACTGTAAGGTTCCAAAAGGGCCGCACCACGGGATCCCAAAGCACCATCCATGTATATTTTAACTGATCGAACTTTAATGAATGGATTTTCCGTTTCCGGGCCTGTTTCCAAAAATGGTTCATAATCATCTGGATTGTTATGGAGCATGGTAAAGATGCGCAAAGACAGGTCGCCTGATGAGATCATTTCTTTCATCACAGCGATCTCTTCTTTCGACGTGCCCGCATCATGAATGGACGTAAGCCCCAGTTTGTTTAATAGTTTTTGTGCATTTTTTATCTGCCTTTGAATGTCGTCTTTTGTAGATGGTGGAATTTTTACTTCAATAAGATCCAAGGCATTATCGATGAAAATCCCGGTGGGGTTCCCTGCATCATCTCGCAGGATGATTCCTCCATCCACATCCTTTGTATCTTTGGATATACCGGCTATTTTCATGGCAAGGCTGTTGGCCCATGCAGCATGGCCATCAATCCTGCGAAAAATCATGGGATGGATTTCGGATACGGCATCCAGATCCTTAGCGCTGGGATATTGTATCTCCGGCCAGTCGTTTTGGTCCCAACCTCGTCCACGAATCCAAGTCCCTTTCGGTACTTGCCGAACCGCTTCTTGTGCCTTTTCCAGCACTTCTTCTTTAGTGGACGTACCTACCATATCCACCGATTCCAAAGCCCATCCCATTCCCGTAAGGTGCATATGGGCATCGGTGAATCCGGGGTAAACCCATCCGCCTTTCAGGTCAACCCGTTGTCCGGAAACATCTTTATCGTTTGGGAGAAGTTCTACGATTTTTCCACGACTGCAAAGGATGGCTTTAATGTAGGGTTTGCCGTAAACATGGCAATTTGTAAAAAGAATCATATTCGGTGAGTTGTTGAATGCATTTATTGTCATAGTAAAGATAAAAAAGAAATTGATATATTTTATCATTATAGAAAATACAAGATTTATCGAAGGCATCACCAAAGAAAACTGTCTTGGTGCACCCATCATTGACCGGTAATTTTGTCGTCTTCTATAAGAAATTATTTATCATGAGCAAAGGATTACCCGATCGCAATTCAGATTTTTCTAGTTGGTACACCCAGGTTGTAAATCGTGCTGGTCTGGCGGATTACGGCCCGGTCAAAGGCACCATGGTCATCAAACCTTATGGTTTCCAGCTATGGGAAAATATTAAGGCAGCCTTTGATGGGATGATTAAATCTACGGGGCACGTAAACGCTTACTTTCCATTGTTTATTCCCAAGTCTTTCCTAGCCAGGGAAGCGGAACATGTAGAAGGATTCGCTAAGGAGTGCGCCGTAGTAACACATACGCGTCTGAAGTCCGATGGCGAAAATGGAATAGTGGTGGATCCCAAGTCCAAGCTTGAAGAAGAAATTATTGTCCGCCCCACTTCGGAAACGGTGATTTGGTCCATGTATAAAAAATGGATCCAATCTTATCGTGATCTTCCTATTTTAATCAATCAGTGGGCTAATGTAGTCCGTTGGGAAATGCGGACTCGACTGTTTTTGCGAACGTCCGAATTTCTTTGGCAGGAAGGGCATACGGCTCACGCCACCAAGGAAGAGGCTCAAAAAGAAACATTGGATATTTTGGAACTCTATCGGCAACTTGCCGAAGATTATATGGCGATGCCCGTTTTTACGGGCCTAAAGACAGAATCCGAGAAATTTGCCGGCGCCGACAAAACTTATTGTATTGAAGCTATGATGGGTGACAAGCGCGCGCTTCAGGCCGGCACGTCCCATAATCTTGGTCAGAATTTTGCACGAGCATTTGAGGTGACTTTTCAAACAAAAGACAATAAGGAAGAATTGGTGTGGGCGACCAGTTGGGGGGTGAGCACCCGGCTTGTTGGGGCTGTGATTCTAACCCATGGTGATGATAAAGGTCTTCGCCTGCCACCGAAGATCGCACCGATTCAGGTTGTCGTTATCCCCATCTACCGCAATGAAGATCAGGAAAAGATTGTGAAGGATTATCTTGTACCAATCGTGGATTCTCTTGAAAATGCTTGTGTTCGCGTTCATCAGGATTGGACGGACAATTCCCCTGGATTCAAATTTAATGAATGGGAAATGAAGGGTGTGCCGCTTCGGATGGAGGTGGGGCCCAAAGACGTGGAAAAAGGCAATGTGGTTTTGGCTCGAAGAGACACAGGCGAAAAAATATTTTTATCGAAGGATAAAATCATTCAACAAGTCCCGGAACTTTTGGATAATATCCAAGAAAACTTATTTCAGCAAGCGTTAAGATTCCGTGAAGAGAACACCCATGTCGTTTCATCTTATGATGATTTTAAGAAAGTGATCGAAGAAGGGGGATTTGTCCGTAGTGGCTGGGATGGTACTGAGGAAACTGAAGTAAAAATAAAGGAAGAAACTAAAGCGACAATCCGCTGTATCCCATTTGATGAAAATCCAATAAAATTAAATTGTGTTTATTCTGGAGTACCTGCTAAACATGAGGTGATTTACGCGAAAGCATATTAACCAAGATCGGTCATCATGATCGTTCACACGCCAGCCATTGTACTAAAGTCATTCCCATATAGCGATACGAGTATCATTGCTCGTTGTTTTTCGAAGGATCAGGGGAAGGTTAGCATTATCGTCAAAGGTGCTCGTTCAAAAAGCTCACCGAAAACAGCTCATTTTCAGCCTTTGAGTTACATTGAAATGATTTACAACAATAAACCAGACAGAGGATTGCAGGTTTTGTCCAAAGTTGATTTTATTGAGTTTTGGCCTAGGATTATTGAAAGTCTGAAAGCGGTGACCCTGTCTATGACAATTTTGGAGATAACGGATAAAACGTTATCGGAGAATGATCCTCACCCAGGTCTTTTTAATACGCTGGTCAATGTATTAAGAATGTACAATGAACAAAAAACGGACCCAAATCTTCTCTTTTGGTTTTATGAGTGTGCCCTTTTGAGCCATCTTGGTTTTCGTCCCAGCCTGGACAAATTGGAGTTTCCCGGGCTAACCTTAGTTGATCCTAATAGTGGTCCAAACAGCAGGACTATTCTGACAAAAATGTTGAAAGAAAATGTGGATGATCTGCCATCAGAGCCAATCACGGTGAAGGACAGGAAAGTAATCAGTGATTATTTATGGACATTTCTTCGGTATCATTGTGATGGTTTGGATAAGATAAAATCCATGGATGTTGCCCGAAATATCCTAACGGATTGATCATGATCGAGGGTATTCTAAAGAAGGAGAATGGTTTGTCTTTCATCGATGAAAACGGAATACGCCATTTTGAAAATCGAATTATCTGGGATGGTTATTTGAATCATTGGGAGAATCGTTCGGTTTTTGCAAGAGAGCTTAATCAACGAGACTATAAGAAAAAGGAACCCATCATTATTGTTTGGCCGGACGATCCTGATCCTGATGAATCGTTTGTTGATTTATATTATAACGAGCGCTTGGTAAAATATTTCACTTCCACTTTGGGGCACACCGCCATTAACGTGAATGGATCGATCTTCAATTTTTCTCACTTGATAAACGAGAATGAAATAATGTCGAGAGAAGAATATTTTTATAGACCCGCGTTAGGCGAATTTGCACCCTCTCCGAATAATGGTAGATTTGAAATTTTAGAAGATGGAAGGGCCTACTATGACAAATTTGGTAGAAATTTTATGAGAACCATCCATCAAATTCGTATTTTTGGGTTGGATACAGATCATTTTACTTCATATTTAAATTCCCGCTTGGAATTAATTTTAAACACCCCACTCAAAGATGACAATCCTGAGAAATATCGAGATTTTTCCATCATATTCAACAATTGTGCCACAATCATCCGAGATGCTTTTCACGATTGCGGATTCAAAAAAATAAGGGGGAGGTTTCCAAGAGATTTATTTGTGAACGCAGCCTATTCTCTTTTCCGTACGGACACATTGGAAGTATCGTACACTATTCTACCTCAACTGGTTGTTCCCGAAGCGCCGAAAAGCCAAGTATCTCCCTTGATCAATGCATGGAACTATTTCCGTTTAAAGGAATTGCGTATATTCAATAATAAATGAAATATCAATTTCAATCTAACCCCGGAGAGTTCTCGTATAAGCCGTCTCTGTTCCCCGATGCCATCAAAATATTGGTTTCGGTGAATTTTGGCATTTTCCTGCTGCAAACTATCTCAGGGGCAGAATCAGAATTTTTCCGTTCATTTGGCCTTGTCCCCAAATTAGTTTGGTCAGAGTTCAAGCTATGGCAGCCCTTCACCTATCTCTTTTTTCATGGTGGCGTATGGCATGTATTGATCAATATGTTTGTACTCTGGATGTTTGGCAGTGAACTTGAACGACTATGGGGGAAGAACCATTTTCTCAAATATTATTTTGTCACCGGTGTAGGTTCCGGGATCGTCACGATGCTGTTTGGATTAAATTCAACAGTAGCCATCGTTGGAGCAAGCGGGGCCGTATATGGCGTTTTGCTGGCGTATGGACTAACCTACCCCAATAGGACGATTTACCTGTATGGAATTATTCCAATCAAGTCGATTTGGTTTGTTATTGGGATTGGAATTATTGCCTTTTTTTCTTCGTTTGACAATGGTTCACAAATCAGTCATTTAACCCATTTGTCTGGAATGGCCATTGGATATTTCATGTTAAAGAGTTCGATTAGATGGAAAGATCTGTGGTTTAGAATCCGAAAAAAAACAGTTGAATTTCAGATTCAACAAGAAGAACGAAAAACATCAAAACGCCAAAGAATCGAGAGAGATTTAAATCAAATTTTAGACAAAATTCACCGTGATGGCCTTGAAAATTTAACGCCTGAAGAACAAGAAAGGCTTTATGACAGTAGCCGCGCTCTTTCTCGGCACAAGAAAAAAGATTGATTTCTTTAATAAATAAAATAATTTTAGTTTAAGTTCGAAGGTTTAATAATAATGTCAGAGAAGAAGAAGAGTTAATATGGATTTTGGTACACTTATAGGCTTGCTTGCAGGCGTGGGAATCATTGTTACGGGTATTCTTGGAGGTGGAGGAGACCTAAGATGGTTTGCAGATGGGATTTCTATTCTCATTGTGGTAGGGGGGACGTTTGCCGCTACCATGGTTAATCTTCCTCTGAATGCAGTCGGGAATGTTTTTAAAATCCTAAAAAATGCATTTTCCGCAGAAGATTTTGATTATGAAGGCACTATCGAAGAAATAGTAGAAAAAGCCCAGAAATCAAGGAAGGATGGTTTATTGTCTTTGGAGGCCGATTTATCAAAGATGAAAGAAGGATTTTTTAAAAATGGAATTGAATTGGCCATCAATGAGCGCGAATCGTCTCGTTTAAGAACGTTTTTAAATCTGGAGATGAGTAATATTCAAAGCCGCCATATTGCGGGACAGGAATTATTTTTATATATGGGGGCCTATGCACCTGCTTTTGGAATGTTGGGAACCGTTCTGGGTCTGATTGTGATGATGAATAATTTTGCAACCGGCGGGGGTGAAGAAGCTTCAGCATCTTATGATGTTGCTGAAAAATTTGCGCAGTTGTTATCAGGGATGGGCTTAGCGCTCATTACAACCTTTTATGGTGTTTTTATGTCAAATATGATCTTTATACCCATTGGCGGGAAATTGAAACGAAGATCAGAAAATGAAATGATGTTAAAAAATATTGTAATAGAGGGGATCATATCGATCCATGCTCGGGAACACCCCATGCTGATAAAGGAAAAGCTCATGACGTTTGTTCCATCTTCCCAACGCTCTGTCAAGGAATAGTTCTGGAACAAATCAGAAAACAGCTTTCATTAGACGAGCGTCGGGCAAAATCAACCGCATGGGCTCTGACCTTTGCGGATATGGTGACCCTGCTTCTTACGTTTTTCGTTCTCCTTTTGGTGATTTTGAATGATGCTGAAAAGCATATAGATCGTGTCATCAATAAACTGCTGGATGAAACGTACGAAGAATTAAATGTGGCTTTAGGAACCAATTCATGGGTTTCCGTAGATCGAGTTACCAAAGGCATAAAGATCACCATGCGGGGCAATTTATTTAAATCCATGTCAAAGGAAATTGATCCAAGGGTAACCCCGCTCTTACAACAAATTGGCGGCATTATTAGAACGTCAAAAATTGTTAACGTAAAGGACGATCCGGAATTTGAAACATTATTGTCGCTTATTGATAATCGGAATGCGGTACTGAACGTCGAAGTCAGATGCGAGGGTCATTCAGACGATCAAGCTGTACCAAAAAGTTACCAAAAACAATTCCCAAGTAACTGGGAATTATCATCCGCCCGATCATTGAACCTTGTACGGCTATTAGTAAAATATGCTTCCATGCCTGAAAAGTTGTTTTCCGCTATGGGATATGGAAAATTCAGGCCAATTATCAAAGTTGAGAATGATTCAACCGGACAGATAATAATAGCGGACAGACAGGCTCTTCTTGACGCTCGAGGGACAAACAGACGTGTAGAGATTTATTTGGATGCATTTCTGAAACAAAAAGTAAATGGAGCAATAGAAGAAACAATAGAAGAAACAACAAAGGGAACTTAACTGATGATGTATTTTACCTTATTATTATTTCTTGCACCCTGTTTTGGACAAAACACCCAAACGACCAAATCCGTTAATCTGACCACTTCTCCAAATATCGAATCAAAGATCGGGAGTTTGAATCCTGGGACAACTATTAAAAAATTAAAACTGGATCCATCTGGAAAATTCGTCAAAGTCACTTTTGAAGCCTATGTTTCCGTAGATGCGTTGAAGGACCCAACGGTATCTCTCCCTGTGGGTTCAACTCAAATTGCCGATGACGTTAAATATAAGTTGATCAGTGCGAAACAATCGGGAAACCGGGTCAATATTAGAGTTCAGATTACAAATCAGCGTACAAAACCATTTGATTTCATGGCAATGACTTTATTTAAAATGTATGCATCAGGGGAAAACAAAGGTGAATTGAACCCTTTTGAAGGGAATAACACCGTGTCTTTTGGGCTGAAAAAAGGGAAACCCGTCACCGCAAATATGGTATTTGATTTCAAGAAACCTCCAAAGGATGCGGAATTGTCATGCGTATCTACAATTAAAGCAGGTGGGGAAAAAGTTTATTTTCAACTTGGATTTTAATTTTTTGATTTAATATTAGGGATTACCTTAAACACCTTTTCTCCGGGTTTTGCCATCCGGAATCTCTCCCTCGCAAGTTTTTCAATATACTCCAAATCATTTTCAAGTCTATTTTTTTCTGCGGTTAACTGTTCTCTGTCCTCACGAAGTTGAATAATGAGCTCTTGTACCTTTTTGCGTTCCTGTTTTAGTTTGTACAGTTGCATCAATCCATGATCGCCAAAAATAAAAATGACAAGTAAAGTGACTCCAATCAAAAAAAGTATTCCGCGTATGAACTTTCGTTGCGAATCCACAATTTGAGTTCGTATTGTCCTGGGTTTTTTCCGATGTTTTATTTTGGCATAGCGTGTCATTGTGTTTTACCCAATACCTCCATATTCGCAAGATTGGCTTTTTCACCCAACTCATCTTCGATTCTCAGTAATTGGTTGTATTTACAGATTCGTTCCGTCCTGCAAGCGGATCCTGTTTTAATCTGCCCCATCCCCATGGAAACGGCAAAATCTGCGATAGTTGTGTCTTCCGTTTCACCGGATCTGTGGGAAACAACGGCGCCAAAACCTGCATTTCTGGCCATTTCAACCGCCTGAATGGTTTCCGTTACAGTCCCAATCTGGTTCAGTTTTATCAGGATTGCATTCATACTGTTTTCATCAATGGCGCGTTGGAGCCGTTTAATGTTAGTCACAGTGAGATCATCTCCAACGATTTGGATCTTTGATCCCCATTCGGAAGTGAAATGTTGCCATCCTTTCCAATCGTCTTCGTGAAGGCCATCTTCGATGGATACGATGGGATATTTTCTAACCAACGAGCCTAGATAAGAGACCATTTCTTCCGAAGTCAGGGAACGCCCCTCCGATGAAAGATTATATTTACCATTTTCATAGAGTTCACTGGCTGCAACGTCCAATGCGAGGTGAATTTCCTTCCCTGTGACGTAGCCGGCTTTTGCGATTGCTTCCATAATTATTTCCAAAGCCTCTTCGTTGGAGGACAAGTCAGGTGCAAAACCGCCCTCGTCACCGACAGAAGTGTTCAGCCCTTTGGATTTCAAAACGTCTTTTAGGTGATGAAATACTTCCGTACCTATTCTCAACGCTTCGGAAAACCTTGTCGCGCCAAGGGGAAACACCATGAATTCCTGGATGTCCACGGTATTGTCTGCATGGCTGCCTCCGTTGAGAATGTTCATCATTGGGACTGGCAGAGTGGTGGCGGCTTCTCCGCCCAGATGATTGTATAAAGGCCGTTCCGTTGCATTTGCGCCTGCATGTGCAGTCGCCAAGGAGACTCCCAACATTGCGTTAGCTCCCAGCTTGGATTTATTCTCCGTCCCATCCAAGTCAATCATTAAGGTATCGATTTTGATTTGATTTGTTGCATCAAAACCCTTTAATGCATCCGCAATTGTAGTGTTGACGTGATTAACTGCTTGTCGAACGCCTTTACCTAAGTATCGATGACTGTCTTTATCTCTGAGTTCAATGGCTTCATGTTCCCCGGTTGATGCTCCAGACGGAACCGCCGCTCTGCTCCGGATTCCATTTTTCAGAGTAATCTCGACCTCAACGGTGGGGTTGCCCCGGGAATCCAATATTTCCCTGGCATGGATATTTTCAATGTTAGAATTCAATTTTTACTCCCGTAAATTAGGGAATCAAATTAGATTTGGCGGCAAACACCATTCAACAGATATAACCCAAATGTTTATTATTGGAACATCCCAACATTTTTTCCATTAAAAAGGATTTATGTTAAAAATAAAACGATTTAGATCTTCGGATGAATTGCTATGGGATGAATTCGTACCTACAACCAATAACGGGACTTTGTTTCATTTAAGGCGTTTCTTGAATTACCATGCAGACGATCGGTTTAAAGATCATAGTTTATTCGTTACAAAGAAAAACAGTCTTTTTTCGGTTTTTCCCGCCGCGGAAAAAATACTGAAAGGGGACAGAATTCTCTTTTCTCATCCCGGAGCTTCCATGGGATCTTTCGCCGTACCGGAGAATATATCCATTGCTGATGCCATATCTTTATCGAATTCCTTGGTACAATATGCCACTAAAGAAAAATTTGATGGAATTAGGATTACTTTACCGCCGACACTTTACCAAAAACGCCTATCCAATTATTTGGATTTTGCTTTTTTTAAACAGGGATTTGAATACGTTAAAAGAGAAGTGACCAGTATCCTTTTTCTCGAAGACACATTGGAAAAGAATTTGGAAAAATTCAGTTCGTCACATCGCAGAGCCGTTCGCAGCGCACAGGATAAGGGTGTGGAAATTTGTCTCTCCGATGATTATGCCACTTTTTATGAATTGTTGGAAAAGAATTTAAATATTCGCCATGGCGTCTCGCCCACCCATTCGATTGAAGAAATATTGGATCTTAAATCCAGATTCCCGGATAGAGTGAATTTATTTGGTGCTTTCATAGATGAGAAGATGATTGCAGGCATCCTCAATTTTATTGTTAATGAACATGTCGTATTGGCATTTTACATCAGCCATAATGAGGACTATCAGGAGTACCGAGCCGTTAATTGTCTTTTTTACTCTATTTTTGATTGGGCGATTCAGACTGGATTCAAAGTGTATGATTTTGGAATATTTACGGTGAATGAAAAACCCAATATGGGATTGGGTCGCTTTAAGGAAAATTTTGGCGCCAGCGGCATTTTCCGAGATACCATTGAACTGAAACTGACCTGACTTCATGTCTATAAAACTATTAGGCCGGCAATCCTTGATATATGGATTTGGGCATATCCTGACCCGGCTGGTAACGTTTTTGCTGCTTCCATTGTACACCAATCGTTTCAGTCCGGAACAATATGGCATAGTGGCATTATTTTATACGTTCGTTCCCATGCTCAATGTGGTCATGCGATATGGCATGGGTGCCGCATTTTTAAAAAATTACGTTCTTGCTCGAGGTGATGACCGAAAAGCCGTGATGACGAATGTAATAACATCCCTTATTGTTACGGGAATTCCTTTCATGTTCATGTGGCATAGTAGCCGGGGTGTTCTGGCTCCTGTCCTTTTTGGCGTTGATGAACCCAATTACGTTACGATCATGGGTATCATTATTTTTCTGGATTCAATTTGGTCAATTCCCATGCTAAGCTTTCGATCTGAAAATCGACCAATCCTTTTTATTTCCTTTAGTTTGATCAACGTAGGGATTACAATTGCATTCAATTTGTTTTTTATTCTCGGGTTAAACATGGGCATTGAAGGCATTTTTTATAGTAATCTAATTGCTTCCGGATCATTGTTTATACTGAATTCACCCTTTATAGTGCAAAGATTTTATTTACCTTATCTATCGATTGAGAAATGGAAAACCATTTTTGCTTTTGCCCTTCCCTTTCTCCCAGCAGGTCTGTTTGCCATGGCAATGGAAGTAGCGGATAGATACATCCTCAAACTATTGATGGATTTATCAACTGTTGGGATTTACAATGCAGGATATAAAGTAGGAATTTTGGTGTCATTGTTTGTAAACGGATTTAATATGGGATGGCAACCATATTTTTTAGAAAAAGGAAAAGATAAACATCCCGGGAATTTATTTGGCAGAGTAAACACAATTGTTTTAGGAAGCCTTGGTTTTATTTGGTTGTGCCTTTTGCTATGGGCAGATGACTTGATACAGCTCAACATAGCTGGATATTCGTTTTTTGGCGAAAAATTCCATGCTTCCCTACCTATCATACCCTGGATTGCACTTGGATATTATTTTTATGGGTTTTATATACTCCAAACACCTGGAATATTTTTAAAGAATCGTCCAAAATACGCGGCTTTGACAAGATTTATAGGAGCTCTTTCAAATATTGGACTTTGTTTTTTGCTTATTCCCAAGTTTGGGGCTTTGGGCGCTGCCTATGCGACATGCGCTTCATTTCTCATTATGGCTTTACTGTTGTATGGAATTAACACGAGGCTATACCCAATTCATCTCGAATGGAAAAAAATTGGCATTATTCTTTTTTCCCTTATTATCGGTTATGTTTTATTCGATATTTTCAACGATTCTCTCATTGTGAATATTGCAATTACTTTCCTGTATCCGTTTTGTTTGATCGGATTTGGAATTGTCAATCTTCACAATGTTAAAACAATGTTTTCATCGGAATAGTGAGCCATTTTAAACCAAATTTTTTTATTTTGGGTGCACCAAAAAGCGGGACCACTTCTTTGTATGCGTATTTATCAGATCATCCGGAAATCGTCATGTCGAATCCGAAAGAGCCTCATTATTTCAGCACTGATATTGAAAACGGTGGTATAAAAAGCCTAGATGAATATTTGGCATGTTTTGACGTTTCGAAGAAATCCGCTAAAGCGATCGGTGATGCATCTACATTATATCTGTACTCAAAAGTTGCTGTCCGGGAAATACTAAAATTCAATAAGAACGCCCGCTTCATCGTCATGCTGAGAGATCCTTCCGAAATCGCCTTTTCCTTTCATCAAGTGGCTTTGAGAGTATTTGGTGAAACTGAAACGGAATTTAACCGCGCGTGGGATTTGCAGGAGGAAAGAGCAAAAGGAATCAACATTCCCGCGGGCTGTCCCGATCCGCAACTTTTTGCCT
Source organism: uncultured bacterium (assembly GCA_964399115.1). GTDB lineage: Bacteria > Fidelibacterota > Marinisomatia > Marinisomatales > UBA1611 > CAYNPR01. The sequence goes on from CAYNPR010000020.1 coordinate 13,377, forward strand.
ATGGGGAAATAGCCAAGTTAGGATTTCAGATTGAGAGGCTTTTATCTCTAGTTGATCCAGATGCCGTTCACTTTGTTTTTTTTCATGATTTTAAGGAGAGGACTGAACAGGAATTTTTAAATGTACTCCGGTTTTTAGGTTTAGATTCATCTCCTAATACTAAATATGGCGTGCATAATCCAACTCGCCGAATTAAATATCCCCGGATCACCCAATTGGTCAATAGAGCAATTGGAATAAAAAAGAAGGTTGGAATCGAAACTGAATTCGGTTTTGCCAGTAGAGTTCACCAGGCCAATATAGAAGAGAAGCCACTGGAGCGGTTAAATCCGGAGGTTCATAAAAAAATAAAAATCTTTTATGAGAAAGACCTTAAACTTCTTTCTAGTCTGATTGAGAAAGACTTATCAGCATGGAGATTCACCGAATGAAAAAACCGCAAAAGTTATTGTTGCTGTTTTCATTTAATTTTTGGAGACAGTTTTATTTATTGTTTACTTCATTTCTGACGGGGAACATATGGGCAAAATCCAATCTTGGAGATTGTGGAAACGATACGGACATTGATCCGACCGTCAGATTCGGGAATTATCCCAAAAATATCCATATTGGCAGCAACTGTTCTTTGGGATACGGCACTCATGTTTATGCAGGACCCAAATCTAAAATCAGTATTGGTGATGATACGCTCATAGGCCCATTTGCATTTATGACGACAGAAGCATTTTCAGCATCGAAAGAGAATCCCCATGATGCTCATTCTGGTCATGAAGGTGATATTTTAATCGGGGAAGGCGTACGAATAGGTGCTCATTCGGTTTTATTGCCTGGTATTAAAGTGGGCAACGGGGCATCCGTTGGTGCCGGAAGTATCGTCACTAAGGATATTCCCCCAAAGACGGTCTGGGCCGGCAATCCCGCTAGGTTGATTAAAAACCTAACATGATGTTCAAGCTTCGCAGGTTTCCTTATCCATTCAAATGTGCATTATCAATTTCAAGCGATATTGACAATGCATCTTCTCTGGAGTCGTTTATTGCTGTTATGGATTATTTCAACAGCCAAAACGATACCCCTTTTGGAGAAGGATTAGGACTGGAGGTTGGGAACAGTTTTTGGTTTTACAATAACTCTGAAAGTGAACAGTTATCTTACTTTGATGGCTTATCTGAGAATCTTTCTCCACTCGCCCCCCTTATTGAAGAGTATTGGAAATCCGGACATATTGATACGTTACATTCCTGGGGGAATTTTGATGCGGGCAGATTTAATAGATCCCATGCCGAATCAGCTCTGTCCGTACTTAGAAAACATAAAGTCAAAATTCCGATCTGGATCAATCATGGTATAGGATTGAATCACCAAAAAGTTGGGAATTACAGGAATATGCATGGCGATGATC
>CAYNPR010000021.1:0-14622 GCA_964399115.1 uncultured bacterium
TCGGGAAGGCGGCCACACTGTGGGTGCCGGCGTCGTTACGGAGATTATGGAATAGGATGACGTCATGGCTGGAAACAGTAAAAGAGCAATCGTACAGATCGAGAGTACTGCCGGAACCGGCTATAGATACACGGTCACAAAGAGTAAAAAACTTCATCCCGAGCGTGTAGAGTACAAAAAGTATGACCCGGTCGCAAAGAAACATGTTATTTTCAAGGAAACGAAGTAGTTCGTGGGGAGTGGGCTTTATTTTCGCTCCTGTTTTTAGTGAGGAGAGTAGCTCAATTGGTAGAGCACCGGCCTCCAAAGCCGGGGGTTGCGGGTTCGATCCCTGCCTCTCCTGCATTTTGTGGAATAAATAATTCTCTAAACAAAGAGAAATAGGATGATTAATAAACTTCAGCAGTTTATGGCTGACGTAAGATTCGAGATGGGAAAGGTCTCCTGGCCCAATTGGAACGAATTAAAAGGTTCGACATATGTCGTATTATCCCTTTCTTTAATTCTTATCATCTATCTTTTTGTCGTGGATTTTCTTTTGTCAAAAGTATTAAACATAATTCTTTAATAATGGATTGGTATACGTTACGCGTCATTTCCGGAAGGGAAAAAAAGATTAGGGATACCATTTTATATGAGGTATCCACTAATGATTGCAATGATCAAGTTAGCGATGTACTTGTTCCATCTGAGAATATTGTGGAAATGCGTGATGGAAAGAAAAAAGTTAAAGAACGTGTCTTTTTTCCAGGATATTTATTAATCCGAATGGAAATGAATAAGGAATCGCGATTTCTTCTGGAAAATGTGAATGGTGTAATATCTTTTGTTGGGCCCAAAGGGAAGCCACAGTCTCTCAGACCTGAAGAGGCGCAAAGATTTCTTGGAGATTTTGATGGTGGTGACGGTCCACTGCGGGTGACGGAAGCCGCACCATACAAAGTTGGTGATCCCGTAAAAGTCACAGATGGTCCATTCATGGATTTTTCAGGTTTTGTTCAGGAAGTGAATCACGATAAACAGAAGCTCAAAGTTTTGGTGAGTATTTTTGGACGCCAAACACCAGTCGAATTGGATTACCTGCAAGTTAAAATGGAGAATTAGAAAGGTTTAATAAATAGCATGGCAAAAAAAGTAATAGGGTTTATCAAACTACAAATTCAGGCAGGACAGGCTAACCCTGCGCCACCAGTGGGGCCGGCGTTAGGTCAACAAGGCGTTAACATTATGGATTTTTGCAAATCCTTTAATGCAGAAACGCAGGATAAAATGGGCGATGTCATTCCTGTCGAAATAACAGTATATGCTGATCGCAGTTATTCCTTCATTACAAAAACGCCGCCTGCGTCAAGGCTTATTCTGAAGGCGGCCAAGGTGGCAAAAGGTTCAGGTGAACCCAATCGAGAAAAAGTGGGTACCATAAAAGAAGATGATCTTCGTTCGATTGCAACAATCAAAATGGAGGATCTGAATGCCAATACAATAGAGCAGGCAATGATAATGATACGGGGTACCGCCCGATCCATGGGTATCGAAATTAAAGGGTAAGAGTTTGGAATGAAGAAAACAAAAAATAATAAAGCCGTATTTGAAAAATATGATGCTGCTAAAAAATATTCCTTGGATGAAGCCGTAAAAATGGTTCAGGAATTCAAATACGCAAATTTTGATGAATCCGTAGACATTGCTTTCAACCTTGATGTTGACCCAAGACATGCCGATCAAAATATTCGTGTAACGACTCCCTTACCTCATGGAACGGGAAAAACCGTCACTGTGTTGGTTATTACCTCTGGCCCAAAAGAAAAAGAAGCCTTGGATGCCGGAGCGGATTATGTGGGCAACAAAGATTATTTGACTAAGATCAAAGGTGGCTGGGCCGATGTAGATAAAATTGTGGCCACTCCTGATATGATGGGAGAATTGGGAAAACTGGGAAAAATATTGGGACCAAAGGGACTTATGCCAAATCCAAAAAGTGGTACCGTTACAATGGATGTTGCCAAGGCGGTTAATGATTTGAAAGCGGGTCAAGTTGAGCTGCGGGTTGAAAAAACTGGAATTATTCATGTACTATGTGGAAAAGTTTCGTTTGCGCCGGAGAAACTAATTGATAATATTCAAGCCATCTATGAAACTGTAATGAAAGCGCGTCCTGGCTCGGTTAAGGGACAGTATATGGAAAAAATGTCTGTTTCATCCACGATGGGTCCTGGAATCCGAATTGATCATACTTCTTTAGGTTAAGTATTATGCCAAATGCCAAAAATATTCAACAGGTAAAGGAATTAACTGAAACGCTTTCCAAGGCGAAAGCAATATATTTCACTAAATTTCACGGCTTGAACGTAGCAGAAGCGACTAAACTGAGAAGTGAATTTTTTAAAGCGGATGTTGATTTCAGAGTCGTTAAAAACACATTGTTGAAATTAGCGGCTGAAAAAAATGAAATTTGTGGATTGGATGAAATATTGAAAGGATCTACTGCAATTGCGGTCTCCTACGACGAACCCGTTGCTCCCGCCAAAGTGATAAAAGCTTTCACAAAGGACAATGATTTACCATCGGTAAAAGGCATTTTATTTGAAGGTGAATTTTTACCAGGTAAGGAATTCAAGCGTTTAGCTGATTTACCGAGCAAAGATGAGTCCTTGGCCATTTTAATGTCCATGCTCAAAAGCCCGCTTCAGAAATTGGCGTCAACGCTGAATGCATCAATGACGAATGTTGTTGTTGCGTTAAATAATTTGAAGGATCAAAAATCTTAATCTTAAACAATCAGTTAAGGAGTTGTAAAAATGGCAGTTACTCGCGACGAAGTACTCAGTTATCTTGAGGAAGCCAATATGGTGGAGATCTCTGAGCTTATCAATGAGATCGAAGAAAAATTTGGTGTGACCGCAGCAGCTCCTGTAGCCGTTGCAACCGGCCCAGCTGGAGGCGATGATGCAGGTGCTGAGGCAAAAACCGAATTTGACGTTGTTCTGAAATCTGCAGGCCAAGCGAAAATCAATGTGATCAAAGTTGTTCGCAGTCTCACGGACCTTGGTTTGAAAGAGGCGAAAGAGTTAGTTGATTCTGTGCCGAAAGCCGTAAAAGAAGGTATACCTGAGGCAGAAGCAAACGACGTCAAGGCAAAGCTCGAAGAAGCGGGTGCCGAAGTTGAGCTCGCCTAATTCAGCCATTATCATTTTTCTCATTCTCAGTAACAAAAAACAATTGGAGGGCTTAATTGGAAGCCACAGACACTCAGTTCATTGAGCGGAAATCTTTTTCCAAGATTCCCGCATTTGTAGACGTACCGGATCTTCTTTCTGTCCAAACCAAGGCTTATCAGAAATTTCTGCAGGAATATGTTCCTCCTGAGGCCAGAAAACCTATTGGGTTGGAGGGGGTTTTAAGATCTGTCTTCCCGATTGAAGATTCACATCGTAACTACATTCTGGAATATAAATCGTACTTTTTAGGACAACCAAAATATTCGCCCAGCGAATGTATGGATCGCGGAGTAACTTATTCTGCGCCTCTCCGTGTTCGGTTAGCATTGCATATTACGGATGAAAATAATCGAAACGAATATGAACAAAGCATCGAACAGGACGTGTATTTTGGCAATATCCCATATATGACAACTAAGGGTACTTTTATCATCAATGGTGCCGAACGAGTCATTGTTTCACAACTCCAACGTTCTCCTGGTGTTTTCTTTGATGAATCCCTTCATCCTAACGGCACGAAGTTATTTCAAGCTCGAATCATCCCTGCACGAGGATCATGGGTTGATTTCACAACAGACATCAATGACTCTATGTTTGTCATTATTGACCGTCGTAGAAAGTTTCCCGTTACGATGTTGCTGAGAGCGTTGGGATACTCGACAAACTCCGATATTTTCCAAGCTTTTTCAAACATCCAGACAATGAATCCAACAAAAGACAACCTTGAAGACTACATCGGTGCGACCATAACTGAAGATATTGTGGACACCAAAACAGGTGAGATTTTCTTTGAAGGCGGGGCTGAGCTGACGATAGAGAGAGTGGAGTTATTGAAGGATGCTGGCGTAAAAGAAATAAAATTGGTTGATGGCAATAAAGATTTTGCATCGATGCTGTTGTTGAACACAATAGTAAAGGATCCGACTCATAACACAGAAGAAGCACTCGGTGCCGTATATCATCTCCTAAGAGCCAGTGAACCGCCAAATTTGGAAACCGCACAAAAATTCATTGAGCGAATTTTCTTTAGCCCTAAAAAATATGATTTGGGAGAAGTGGGTCGCTATCGCTTGAATCAGCAATTCAATCTTGATGTACCAGTTGAAGATACGGTGTTGACTATGGATGATATAATCCAAGTTATCTCCTTTTTAATTGCGATGAGAAAAGGTGAACGCGGAATAGATGATATTGACCATTTGGGAAATCGCCGAGTCAAAACAATTGGAGAACAGTTAACCAACCAATTTAGTGTGGCGTTGAGCCGGATGATTCGTACCATTCATGAACGAATGAATTTGAGAGAATCGGAGAGTATTACGCCTCAGGATCTAATCAATTCACGCGTAGTCACCACTGTGATTAACACCTTTTTTGGCACATCACAATTATCTCAGTTCGGCGATCAGACGAATCCGTTGGCGGAAGTGACTCATAAGCGCCGTATTTCTGCCTTGGGGCCAGGGGGCCTCACACGGGAACGAGCTGGTTTTGAGGTTCGTGACGTTCATTATACTCATTATGGACGTCTTTGCCCAATAGAAACACCAGAAGGGCCAAATATTGGATTAATTTCATCACTAGCCATTTTTGCTGAAGTGAATAATCATGGCTTCATCGAATCTCCTTACAGAAAGGTAGACAAAAATGTCAATGGGTCCGTTGTCACGGATAAAATACAATATCTCTCCGCCGATGATGAAGATCGTGTACTCGTTGCCCAAGCTTCTACAAAACGAGATAATAATGGGAAATTGATTGAGGATAGGATCCGTGCCCGAGTCAAAGGAGATTTTCCCATTGTGGGGCCGGATGAGGTCGATTACATTGAGGTTTCGCCAAACCAAATTCTAAGTGTGGCAGCGGCGTTGATCCCATTTTTGGACCATGATGATGCAAATCGTGCCTTGATGGGTTCCAATATGCAGCGCCAAGCTGTTCCGCTCATGAAACCAGAGACGCCAATTGTCGGGACAGGCATTGAAAGAAAAGTTGCAGTTGATTCTCGTTCAGCTCTCACGTCTCCTGTTAATGGAAAGGTTGTTTTTGTCGATTCCGAGCGAATCATCATTAAGCGTAAGGGGATCCAAGATTCACTAATCCTTTATGAAGGTGAAGATGCCCTTGAAATCCCACTAAAGAAATTCCACCGAACCAATCAAAATACTGTACATAATCAAAGACCGCTTGTGTCTGAGGGCCAAATAGTGAAGGAAGGTGATGTGATTGCGGATGGTGCCTCTACCGACCATGGAGAACTTGCTCTTGGGGCGAATATCAGGGTAGCCTTCATGCCATGGCGTGGTTACAATTTTGAGGATGCTATCGTTCTCAGTGAACGGTTAGTGAAGGATGATGTTTTCAGCTCCGTTCATTGTAATGAGATTGAGCTGGAATTCCGGGATACAAAACGCGGAGCAGAAGAATTGACACCAGAGATTCCTAACGTAAGTGAGGAAGCGACAAAAGAGTTGGATGAAAATGGAATAATTCGAGTTGGTGCAAGAGTGGAAGAAGGAGATATTCTCATTGGTAAGGTCACTCCTAAGGGTGAAACTGATCCGACCCCAGAAGAAAAACTTCTCCGTGCAATTTTTGGAGAGAAGGCAGGTGAAGTTAAGGATGCTTCCAAACGAGCTGACCCTGGCATTAAAGGGGTGGTGATTAAGACTCAATTATTTGAGAAACAGGCCAAACGGACTAAAAAGGAAGAACGAGTACAAATTCTTCAACTCCAAAAAGATGTTATAGAAGCAAAAAAACACTTAAAACAGTCCCGTGATAAAAAACTCATTGATTTGCTGAGAAATCAGATATCAGATGGAATTCGGGATATTGCATCTGGTAAAACACTCATTAAAAAATCAACAAAGCTGACAATAAAACGATTAAACAGCTTTGACATGGAGCGATTTGCCCAAGATCAACCTTGGATTCAGAATAAAATAATTTGGAAAAAGATCAAAATCGTCTGGAGATCTTTTAGAGAGGAATGGGTGCGAATCGAAACTACCCTTGAACGAGAGATATTCAAGCTTCGTGTTGGAGATGAACTTCAACCCGGAATTCTCAAGTTGGCTAAAGTTTATGTAGCTCAAAAACGCAAAGTTCAAATGGGTGACAAAATGGCTGGGCGTCATGGAAACAAGGGTATTGTAGCTACCATTGTACCGGAAGAGGATATGCCTTTCATGGAAGATGGGACACCTGTTGATATTGTTTTGAATCCACTGGGTGTTCCATCTCGAATGAACTTAGGTCAGCTTTATGAAACGATGCTAGGTTGGGCAGGAGAAATACTTGGGACTCGTTTTGCCACGCCTATATTTGATGGTGCAACCCCTGCCGAAGTTCAAGATGAAATAAAAAAAGCAGGTCTTCCCATTTCAGGTAAGGCACTATTGATAGATGGTCAATCCGGAGAATATTTTGATAATCCTGTTACAGTGGGAAACATCTACATGATGAAATTGAGTCACATGGTTGATGATAAAATGCATGCTCGTTCCACTGGCCCCTATTCCCTTATTACTCAGCAACCATTGGGTGGTAAAGCGCAAAATGGTGGTCAGCGATTTGGAGAAATGGAGGTTTGGGCGTTGCAAGCATATGGTGCTGCACACACTCTTCATGAATTATTGACCGTGAAATCAGACGATGTAGAGGGGCGCTCGAAGGTCTATAATGCCATCGTTCGTGGCGAACAGATGCCTGAATATTCAGCACCTGAATCTTTTAATGTGATGATCAAAGAACTCCAGGGGCTTTGCGTAGACATAGAACTGGATTAAACCAAGGAGAAATAGTTTTGACTTACATTCAATCAACCAATATCGATACATCAAAGAAATTCAATTCAATCACCATTGGATTATCTTCACCTGAAATGATTCTTGCCCGTTCATATGGGGAAGTATTGAAACCGGAAACGATCAATTACCGTTCTTACAAACCGGAGAAAGATGGTTTATTTTGCGAAAAAATATTCGGTCCGGTAAAAGATTACGAATGTCACTGCGGGAAATATAAGGGAATACGCTATCGTGGAATTATTTGTGATCGTTGTGGTGTGGAAGTCACTCGTAAAAAAGTCCGTAGAGAACGAATGGGACATATCACTCTTGCAGTTCCTGTGGTTCATATCTGGTACCTACGATCCATTCCAAGCAAATTGAGTTATCTTGCTGGGAAAAGCACCAAAGATCTTGAAAGAGTAATTTATTATGAAATGTTCATGGTGATTGAACCGGGTGATAGTGGACTGGATCAGTTTGAATTGATTGAAGAGGATGAATATCTTGAGTTGGAGAAACAGTTTGGCTATATAGGGGTATCGGATGAGGATAGGGATAACGAGAATTATTTTTATGCCACAATGGGTGGTGAAGCCATAAAAGAAATGTTAGCTCGTATCAATATTATTGAATTGAAAAACCAATTGGTAGATACGGTTAAGACTTCAAAGTCAAAACAAAAACGAGCAGAAGCTCTAAAACGTCTAAAAGTTGTTCAAGCATTTGTTCCGGATCCGACTAAAAAACGGCTCAACCACCCCGAATGGATGATTGTTTCAATTCTTCCTGTTATTCCACCAGAACTCCGTCCTTTAGTTCCTCTAGAAGGCGGACGATTTGCCGCATCGGATCTCAACGATCTTTATCGACGGATAATTATTCGCAACAACCGGTTGAAACAACTCATTGAAATCAAAGCACCAGACGTTATTCTTCGGAATGAAAAACGGATGCTCCAGGAATCTGTTGATGCTTTGTTTGATAATAACCGAAGAAAAACTGCTATCAGGAGTGGTTCCCGCCGACCCCTTAAGTCTCTTTCAGATATGCTTAGAGGTAAAACGGGGCGTTTTCGTCAGAACCTGCTTGGAAAACGAGTGGATTACTCAGGACGATCCGTGATTGTAGTAGGACCGAAACTGCAACTCCATGAATGTGGGTTGCCAAAAAATATGGCCCTCGAACTGTTCAAGCCGCATATGATACAAGAGTTGATGGCACGCGGGTATGCCCAAACTCCAAGGAGCGCCAAGTTGATGGTTGATAATCGTGAGCCTGTTGTATACAAGGTCCTCGAGTATGTTGTGCAAGATCATCCGGTGTTACTTAATCGTGCTCCGACACTGCACCGATTGGGTATTCAAGCATTTCAACCTACTCTGGTTGATGGTAAAGCCATTCAACTCCATCCATTGGTATGCTCTGCTTTTAACGCTGACTTTGATGGAGATCAGATGGCGGTTCATGTCCCACTATCGTTGGAAGCGCAAATGGAAGCACGGATGTTAATGCTTTCAAGCCATAACATTCTTCATCCTGCAAATGGTGAACCCATTGCAGTTCCATCTCAGGATATGGTATTGGGTTGCTACTATCTTACTCGCTCAAAACCGGGTGATAAAGGTGATGGTAAACTCTTTAGTTCAATCGAAGAATGTTTGCTTGCGTATGAAAATAAAGCCGTTGGACTACATGCAATTGTTCATTTACGCAAAAATGGAGAATGGATTAAGGACACTACAGTTGGTCGGATTATTTTCAATGCAATATTGCCGGATGAAGTCGGATATGTAAATGACATTATTAATAAGAAAAGATTAACCCGGATTGTCAATGACGCCTATTTAAAAGCGGGGAATTATAAAACGGTTTTCTTCCTGGACCAGTTAAAAAATCTAGGATTCAGAATGGCTACTGTCAGTGGAGTTTCCATTGCGATAAGCGATGTCTTGATCCCTGAACAAAAAGATGACATCTTGGAGAAGGCCTCGAAAGAAGTAGACGAGATAAGAGAGAAATTTGATCGACATATCTTGACGGATGGAGAAAGGTACAATAAGGTAATTGATACCTGGACCCACGCGACAAGTGACGTAGCGCATACAATGATGGATGGTCTTAAGGAAGACAGAGAAGGATTTAATCCGGTTTTCATGATGGCGGACTCAGGTGCTCGTGGTTCGCAGGATCAGATTAAACAGTTAGCGGGAATGCGGGGTTTGATGGCGAAACCGCAGAAATCAATGAAAGGTGGCGTTGGCGAAATCATTGAATCACCTATTATGTCTAATTTCAAAGAAGGTTTGTCTGTTTTTGAATATTTCATTTCGACTCATGGGGCACGTAAAGGGCTTGCGGATACAGCCTTAAAAACCGCGGATGCAGGTTATTTGACCCGTCGTCTTGTGGATGTAGCCCAGGATATGGTTATCTACGATGTGGATTGTGGGACAATTAATGGTATTGTGATTTCAGACTTGAAAGAGAGCGAAGATATCATTGAACCGTTAGCAGATAGAATTCTTGGCCGTACAATTCTGGATGATTTTATTATTAAAGGTGAAGTTGTTGTGAAAGCTGGATCCGACATATCCGAAGAAAAAGCGGAGTTGATTGGTGATAGTGGTGTGGAAAGTATTCGTATTCGATCAGTCTTGACTTGTGATTCCAAACGAGGTGTGTGTGCGAAATGTTATGGATGGGATCTTTCAACCCATAAGCTTGTCGATATTGGAACTGCAGTTGGAATTAGAGCGGCACAAAGTATTGGTGAGCCCGGAACACAGTTGACACTTAGGACTTTTCATATTGGGGGAACAGCTACCCGCATCATAGAACAGTCAAAAATGGTTGTGAAGCGTCCAGGTACCGTTAAGTTCTCCGATAATTACGACTATGCCGATACTATAGATGAAAGCGGTACGCCCGTTAGCCGTTGTATGGTTCGCCATGCCAAACTATTTATTCTCGATAAAGAGGGAAATGAAACATCTTCATTCAACGTTCCCTATGGATCAAACATTTTTGTGGAAGAAGGAGACACGATTAAGGCAGGTACAACCTTGATCCAGTGGGATCCCTACACTGATATTATTCTTGCTCGGGAAACTGGAAACGTATCACTTAAAGATTTTATTGAAGGCGAAACCTATGCAGTTGAATCGGTTGAGGGTGGAAAAAAACAGATGGTTGTCGTCGAAGCGCGTGATAGAAAACTGAGCCCCCATATCGAGATTATCGATAGTAAAGGCAAGGTATTGGCGGGAGGGACCATACTTCCCGTAAAAGCGACTTTGGTTGTGAAGGATAAGCAAAAAGTTGAACGTGGCCAAACTTTGGTGAAGATTCCGAGAGATATCGGAAAAACTCGTGATATTACGGGTGGATTACCACGTGTTGCTGAATTGTTTGAATCGCGAAAACCGAAAAATCCTGCGGTAATGTCAGAAATAAATGGTACAGTGAAGTTCGGCGACACCAAGAGAGGAGTGAGAAAAATTCATGTGTTTGGCTCCGATGGAGAAGAAGAAAGGGTTTATAAAATTCCCTATGGGAAACATGTCATTGTCCATGAGGGCGATTTTATAAATGCAGGTACACCGTTGTGCGAAGGCGCAATTTCTCCTGAAGACATCCTCCATGTATTGGGGCCTTCGGCTGTTAGGGATTATCTCGTAAATGAAATTCAAGAAGTATATCGTTTACAGGGAGTGAAGATTAATGATAAGCACATCGAAGTAATCGTTAACCAGATGATGCAAAAAGTTAGCGTAAAAGATCCGGGAAATACTTGGTTTCTTGAAGAGGATAAGATTGGAAAACGCGATTTTTTCACAGAGAATGAGCGTATTTCACAGATGGTAATCGTGAATGATCCGGGCGATACTGATTTAGAAGCCGATATGATAATAGATCGTTCCGAGTTTTTAGACATAAACAAGGAAATGAAAGAAAATGGAAAGGAACCGGCGACCTACACAAAACCAAAGCCTGCTACCTTTGAACCCATCTTAATGGGAATCACGAGAGCATCTTTGAATACAGAGAGTTTTATTTCTGCGGCATCGTTCCAAGAGACTACCCGAGTATTAACAGATGCTTCCACAGCAGGAAAAACAGATTATCTAAGAGGTTTAAAGGAGAATGTAGCCGTTGGACGATTAATTCCAGCTGGCACAGGATCTCCGGAGATAAGGGATATTTTAGTAGGTGTCCATATGAGCGATGAAGATTCAACAGATGAATTAGGTGATGCCGTTGCTTAGAATAGTAAAGAAAATAATTAAAATCCGTATTGCAGGATTTTTTGAATTATCCGTAATTTAGTAGGCTTTGGATTAAATGAAATGCCGACGATAAATCAATTAATTAGGAAAGGCCGGAAGCGCGTTTTGAAAAAAACGAGCACTCCGGCACTCATGAAAAACCCACAAAAGCGTGGAGTTTGCACACGCGTGTATACGACTACGCCAAAGAAGCCGAATTCTGCTCTGCGAAAAGTCGCTCGTGTTCGGCTGACGAATGGCATGGAAGTGACAGCATACATCCCTGGCGAAGGTCATAACCTGCAGGAACACAGTATCGTTCTCATCGAAGGTGGTCGTGTAAAAGATTTGCCTGGTGTACGATATCATATTGTCCGAGGTACTTTGGATACAGCCGGTGTGAGTGATCGTAGAACAAGTCGTTCGCGTTATGGAGCAAAAAAACCAAAATAAATTAATTAGTTATGAGAAGAAGAAGACCAGAAAAAAGAGAAATCTTACCTGACCCTGTTTATGATGATAGGCTGGTTGCGAAGTTTGTGAATTATATCATGTTGGAAGGCAAAAAGGGAGTAGCCGATAAAATATTTTATGGTGCAATGGATATTATCAAACAACGCACAAAATCAGATGGATTAAAAATATTTGAACAAGCCATAGAGAACGCATCTCCCTCCGTAGAGGTTAAATCCCGTCGGATTGGTGGAGCAACCTACCAGGTTCCGATTGAAGTACCGAAAAAACGCCGTTTTTATTTGGCTTCACATTGGATTATAGATGCGGCAGTGGGTCGTTCAGGGAAGCCATTATCCGATAAATTAGCAACAGAGTTGATTGCAGCAGCAAATGGCGACGGTGGTGCAATTAAGAAGAAAGATGATACACATAGGATGGCTGAAGCCAATAAGGCCTTTGCACATTTTCGATAAATTAATTTAATAAATCATTAGAGATCTCAATTGAAACAAACAAAATTAGATCATGTTCGCAACATTGGCATTATGGCTCATATTGATGCCGGAAAAACGACGTTGACTGAAAGGATTTTGTATTATACAGGTCGAACGCATCGGATTGGTGAAGTGCATGATGGTGCTGCAACGATGGATTGGATGGAGCAGGAGCAGGAACGTGGGATCACGATTACATCCGCAGCTACCACTTGTATGTGGGAAGACCATCGTATCAATATAATTGATACACCGGGGCATGTGGATTTTACCGTAGAAGTGGAGCGATCTCTTCGGGTTTTGGATGGCTCGGTGGCCGTTTTTTGTGCCGTTGGCGGTGTTGAACCCCAAAGTGAGACGGTCTGGCGACAGGCTGATAAATATAGTGTGCCCCGAATTGCCTTTGTCAATAAAATGGATCGAGTTGGGGCTGATTTTTTTCATGTTCTTGAAATGATGAAGAAACGTCTCGGAGCACAGCCATTACCTCTGGTGATACCCATTGGTGCTGGGGAAATGTTCACGGGTATCGTTGATCTGATAGAAATGAAATCCATTCTTTACAATGAAAGTTCTCTAGGTGCACGGTTTGAATATGGAACGATTCCAATGGATATGATGGAAGAAGCGGAAAAATGGCGCCACCATCTCATCGAAGAAACGGCAACCTATGATGAACATCTCATGGAAAAGTATCTTGCTGATGAAGAAATTACAAAAGATGAATTGAAAGCGGCTATCCGAAAGGGGTGTCTGGATAATACGTTTGTTCCCACCCTTTGTGGCTCTGCCTTCAAAAACAAAGGTGTACAACGTCTTCTTGATGCGATCGTGCACTTGCTTCCATCCCCGTTGGACATTGGAACCATCGAAGGAGTGGATCCAAAAAATTCAGATATCGTGATGCATCGCCAAACTCAAGACGATGAACCTTTCAGCGCATTAGCTTTTAAAATAATTACAGATCCTTATGTCGGTAAGTTGACTTATATAAGAGTATATTCAGGAAAAATTAATTCAGGTTCTTATGTATATAATCCCACGACTGGGAAACGGGAAAGGATTAGTAGAGTCCTTCTTATGCACTCAAATAAACGAGAAGATAGGGATGAGATGTCAACTGGTGAAATTGTTGCAGCCATTGGCTTAAAAAATGTTAAAACGGGGCATACCATCTGCGATGAAAAGAATTTAATTCTTCTTGAATCTATGGATTTTCCGGAGCCTGTAGTTGCCGTTTCAGTTGAGCCGGTGAGCAAAGCTGATCAAGATTCTCTTTCAAAAGCGTTGCTAAAATTGGGTGAAGAAGATCCTACATTTAAATTGTCGACTGATGAAGAAACAGGGCAGACGATCATTGCAGGAATGGGTGAACTTCACTTGGAAATCCTTATTGACAGGCTTTTGCGGGAATTTAAAGTGCAGGCTAACATTGGGCGGCCCATGGTTGCCTATCGTGAATCCATTACAAAAGCCGTATCGGATGTGGATGTAAAATTTGTTCGTCAATCAGGTGGCCGTGGTCAATATGGTCACATTGTGATCAATGTAGAGCCTAATGAGCCGGGTAAGGGATATCATTTTGAAAATAAAATTGTCGGGGGTGTTATTCCCAGAGAATATATTCCTTCCGTTGATTCCGGTATAAAAGGTGCATTGAAAAATGGGGTTATCGCCGGTTATCCCATCGAAGATATCCGCGTTGAACTCGTCTTTGGATCCTATCATGAAGTGGATTCGTCCGAAATGGCATTCAAAATTGCTGGTTCCATGGCTATCCAGGAAGCATGTAAGAAAGCAGGGCCAAAATTAATGGAACCCATTATGAGAGTCGAGGTCATTGTTCCCGATGAATATCTTGGTGATGTCATGGGAGACCTAAATTCTCGTCGTGGAAAAATCGAAGGGATGGAACAGCGAAAGGAAGCTCAGGTTGTGAGAGCTCTCGTTCCGTTGAGTTCCATGTTTGGATATGTTACTGATCTTCGTTCAATTACCCAAGGACGCGCTGTTTTTCATATGGATTTCGCACAATACCAGCAGGTTCCTACTTCCATCGAAACAGAAATTTTAGAAAAAATACATGGAAAAGTTTCATAGCATTCTATACATAATGGAGTATTAAAATGTCAAAAGAGAAATTCAAAAGAACGAAACCTCACGTGAACATTGGAACGATCGGTCACGTGGATCACGGCAAGACGACCTTGACTGCCGCCATCACGCTGGTTCAGAGCGCCCGCGGCCTCGCTGAGGTCATGGCGTTCGACAGCATCGACAATGCGCCCGAGGAGCGTGAACGCGGGATCACGATTCAGACGGCCCATGTGGAGTATGAGACTGAAAATCGTCACTATGCGCATGTGGATTGCCCAGTCCACGCGGACTACATCAA
>CAYNPR010000022.1:0-6454 GCA_964399115.1 uncultured bacterium
AGGCGACAGAGATAAGTCAAAACGATCTGAAATGGGTCGTATTTCGGAATTGTTTGCAAACCATTGTTATGTGACTCCCGACAATCCCAGAACGGAAGATCCAAATCAAATTACCAAGGAGATCATTTCTGGTTTTACGGAAAATGCGTATACCACATACACCAATCGCGCCGATGGTCTGCGAGATGCATTGACGCATGCAAAAAGAGCTGATCTAGTCGTCGTTTTAGGTAAAGGACGGGAAGAATACCAGGAAATTTCAGGAGACATAGTGTTCTATTCCGACTTAAAAATCATTCGAGAGTTTCAATGAGAATTAATATTAATCATTCCGAACGATTTTCGGTCCTTTTTGAGTCAGTGACGGGTCAAAAATTGCATCAACCCGTTACGGGAATTGTTACGGACAGCCGTGAATGCCAAAAGGGAGATCTTTATGTCGCCCTTTCAGGTAAGAGAGTGGACGGACATGGCTATTTACCTGTGGTCACGGAACAAGGAGCCTCTGCTGCACTGGTATCACGCGTCAATGAAGAATTAAATATACAACAGGTTCTTGTTGAAGATCCTTTAATGACGATTGGTACAATGGGTCATAATTGGCGAAAACAATTTGATATTCCTGTGATAGGAATCACTGGTTCCAATGGAAAAACTTCCACAAAAGATCTACTTGTGCATGTGCTTTCAAGCATTCACAGGGTGCACGCTACAGAGGGGAATTTCAACACGAGCGTTGGTCTTCCCCTCACCCTCCTGACTCTCGATGATTCTCATTCGATTTCAATATTGGAATTGGGTGCCAATCAGCCTGGCGACATCGAATACTTGTGTACCATCGTAGAACCCACGCATGGAATCATTACCAATATTGCACCTGCACATTTGGAAGGATTTGGTTCTGTTGAAGCCATTGCCAAATCAAAGAGCTCCCTATTTAATTCTCTGGAGAATGGCATTGCTTTCGTTAATACGACGGATGAACGCATCGTCAATTTCCAGATCCCAGGTGAAAAAGTAACCTTTGGCCTTTCATCCGATTGTGATTTCCCCGCAGATATCCATCAAGAGAATGATGGGACCTTAATCTTGATTTTGGATACCCATGAGATTGCAACCGGAACCATGAATTTATCTTTTGTAAAAAATTGTATTGCGGTATCATCCATAGCCGTCACCTTAGGTGTAAAATGGGAAGAAATTATCGGAAAGATTCAATCCTTTACTCCTCCGCCGGGACGATGCCAAGTCAAACAATTGGTTGGTATTACCGTTATAGATGATACCTATAATGCCAACCTCGTTTCTTCACTTGCGGCTTTGGATTACCTGAAAGCTTTTAGTGGAAACGGCCGTAAAATTTTTGTTTTTGGGGATATGTTTGAATTAGGAGAAACAGCACCGGAGCAACATGTAAAAGTGGGCGAAAAATGTAATGAGATCAAGATTGATGGTGTTTTCACGATTGGCGAGAATGCGATTCACACGGATTCAGCCATCAATGGAGGCATTGAGCATCGTCATTTTAGCTCTCCAGCAGACTTGATCAGATCGTTGAAGAAAAATCTGCATGCTGGCGATAAAGTCCTTTTCAAAGGATCCCGCGGGATGGCTATGGAACGCATTATTGAAAGAGTGTTTGAAAACTGATGTTATATTACTTATTCGCTCCACTCAAGAATTCTTTTTCCGCATTCAATTTATTTGAATACATCACATTTCGTGCTGCATCCGCTGCGATCGCAGCACTGGTTATAAGCTTCATCGTAGGTCCCTGGGTTATCCACATACTACATAAAAACCAGATCGGCGAAGAAATTCGCCCGACAGGGCCCAAGTCCCACATGAAGAAAAAGGGCACGCCTACAATGGGAGGAGTCATCATTTTAATGGCTGTACTCCTCCCTACCCTCCTTTTCGCAAAATTAAACAGTCCGCTGATCCAAGCTATCCTGATTGCCACGGTCTGGATGGGCTTTATTGGCTTCATTGACGATTATCTGAAAGTGATTAAAAAAATGAAGAAGGGTTTGATCGCCCGTTACAAAATGACTGGACAGATCGCCCTGGGAATAATCATCAGCCTTTGGGTTATTTCAATGCCAGAGTATTCGGATTTCAGCACAAAGACAACTGTGCCTTTCCTGAAAAATGTGGAAATTGACTTGGGCATACTTTATCCATTGATGGTTATCCTGGTAATTACCGGAACATCCAATGCCGTCAACCTCACTGACGGATTGGACGGACTTGCAGCAGGCCTCCTAGCCATCTGTTTCACTGTTTTTGCAGCGATAGCTTACATTTCTGGCAGGGTTGATTTTTCCGACTATTTAAATATCATTTACATCCCCGGTGCAGGTGAGCTCACCATTTTCACTTCGGCCATGGCCGGGGCTTGTATCGGTTATCTTTGGTTCAACTCGACACCAGCGGAAGTTTTTATGGGAGACATCGGATCTCTCTCTACCGGTTCCGCTCTGGGAACATTGGCTGTCCTGCTTAAAAAAGAATTACTGCTTTCCATCATAGGGGGTGTTTTTGTATGGGAAGCTCTTACCGTGATGCTTCAGGTCTCCTGGTATCACCGGACAAAGAGAAAAACGGGCGAAGGTCAGCGGCTGTTTAAAATGGCACCTATTCATCATCATTTTGAACTTAGCGGCTGGCCCGAGTCTAAAGTCGTCGTTCGTTTTTGGATTATCGGTCTCCTGCTGGCACTTTTTTCACTCACAACCTTCAAAATTCGATGATGGATATTCATCACACAGAAAAAATTGATCTGCGAAATAAGGCCGTTACCATTATCGGTTTGGGTGAAAGTGGGAAAGCTGCAGCTGGACTTGCAAACTATGTTGGAGCCAGAGTCTTCGTTAGTGATACCGGAAGTAATCGGAAAATCAGCGAATATGCAATGGATTTGATGCACCAGTTGATTGCGTGCGAAACAGGACTTCATTCAAACAGAATCTATGAAGCTGATCTATGGGTTATCTCGCCCGGAGTTCCAAAAAATGCTGACATTATTAAAGTTGCGAAAGAAAAAAATATTCCTATCGTGAGTGAAATCGAATTTGCAAGTTGGTTCACAGAATCTCCCATCATAGCCGTAACGGGTTCAAATGGAAAAACAACAACCGTAAATATTCTGGCTGAAATGTGCCAAACTGATGATCATACCAGCGTTTTGGCGGGGAATGTGGGCATGCCTTTTTCCGAAAAGGCGTTAGATGAATTAATGAGCCCTAACCCAAAAACGATTTATGTTCTCGAAATTTCCAGTTTTCAAATGGAATTTATTCAAAATTTTTGTCCGACTATCGCAGTCTATACCAATATTTCTCCAGACCACTTGGATCGCCATGGATCATTGGATGAATATATTACCATGAAATTGAATATGGTGAAAAATATGTCCAAATCCGGACACATTGTCTTCAATGCGGACGATCCACAACTGGCTATTTCGTTTGAGAACCATAAAATGGGTTTGGCTCCCTTCAGTCTTCTTCAATCAGATGTGACTTTTCCTCTGAATTCGACAAAGGTTTACAATTCTAATGGTGACTCACTCGTCAAAATTGATGAGGTTGCACTTCCCGGAAAACACAATTTAGCTAATATGCTTGCCGCAGCGACAGCGGCTCATTTGATCGGGATTTCCGATGAGCACATCTCTCATGTCCTAAAAAAGTTCAAAGGGGTCGAACACCGTCTTGAACAAGTGACCACAATCGGGAACATCCTTTTCATTAATGACTCCAAAGCCACAAATCTGGATTCGGTTGTCGTGGCACTGGAAAGTTTTAACCAGCCTATCGTTTTGATCCTTGGAGGCCAAAACAAAGGTGCTGATTTTCGGCTACTCCTTCCACATATCAAATCAAGTCACGTTAGGGATGTGATTACCTACGGAGAAGCTGGTGAGGAAATCATGACTGCAATAGGGGATGCGGTGAGATCTGTCCAAGTGACGGATCTCAGATCCGCAGTTGTGACGGCTCACGAAATGGCTGCTCCCGGAGACGTGGTTTTATTGTCTCCGGGTTGCGCCAGTTTCGATCAATTCATGAATTTTGAAGAACGAGGTCAATTTTTCAAAACCCTTATTTCGGAGATCGCCGTGGCATGATTGATGTCATTATACAGCGTTATGACCGACAACTCCTGGTCTATCTCGGGATTCTAGCCGTCGTTGGAACGGTAATGCTTTACAGCGCAAGCTGGTATGAGTCTTTCGCCAATTCCAACGGACGAACCGATATGCTTTTTCTCCAAGGTCATTTAAAACGGATGTTGGTGGGCATATTTTTTCTTTTTGGATTCCTGTTCTTGGATTACAGGAGACTCAAAGAAGTAGCTTCCTATATGATTGCAGGTGCCATTTTTCTTTTAATTATGACCAAAGCTGCATCAATCATCAACGGGATGGGATGGAGCAAACCCGCCCGTTGGCTTTACATTGGGCCCTTCACAATTCAAACCTCAGATATTGCTAGAATGGCAGTAATTATTTACATGGCTTATTATGTGGACAAAAAGCGTGAAAAACTGAAGGATTTTCAAACTGGGTTATTACCCCCCTTAGGAATATTGACCATCATTATGGGATTGATTGTAATTCAACCGGATTTCAGCACCGCTGCCATGATTGGAGTGATAGGTATTATCATCTTATTCATTGGAGGCGTCAGGTTGTCTCAGTTATCCTTAGCGGGTGCCGCTAGTTTATTAGTAGGCATTCCAGTACTTATGGCTAAACAATACCGTAGAGATCGAATATTTTACTATTTAGGCCTTACGGAAGGACAAGGCGTCAGTTACCAACCCAACCAATCTTTAATCAGCTTGGGTAATGGGGGTGTGTTTGGTGCAGGGTTGGGAAACAGTATTGAAAAAAATCACTTTCTCCCAACACCACATACAGATTTTATTTTTTCCATTATCGGTGAAGAGCTTGGATTGATTTTGGGTACAATTCCAATTTTGACCCTCTTTCTTCTCATCTTCTTCCGGGGACTAAAAATTTCCAGGGAATGTACGGATCCCTTTGGCGTCTTTTTGGCGGTTGGGATTTCGTTTAATTTGATATTATATGCCTTCGTGAATGCTGCCGTTGTTACAGGTCTGTTTCCGGTAACGGGGTTACCGATGCCCCTAGTGAGTTACGGAGGTTCGGGGATGGTCATCAACATGGCGATGATTGGTATTTTGCTCAATATCTCACAAGCTCGGCGGTCCGTAGGAGGGAACCGAGGCTGGAGCCCAGCGCTGTATGGGTAATTATAAGATATTGATTGCTGGCGGTGGAACAGGTGGTCATCTGTTCCCCGCACTCGCCATTGGTGAAGAAATCCATCGAAGGGAACAAAACGCACGCATCCATTATGTTGGTTCCAGCTTCGGTCTGGAAGCCAAGGTATTTCCAGTAAAGGACGTTTGGCATACATTGTTGCCCATTCGAGGATTTCAGCGTGATATGAGTCTCCAAAGTTGGGGACGAAATATTCTGCTTCCGTCACGGATTATCAGGTCCATTCTCAAAATGCGAACCCTGCTAAAAGAATTCCTACCAAACGTAATCGTGGGAACCGGTGGTTATGCAGCGGCGCTGCCACTCTTCATGGCAACCAAAAGAGAAGAGCCTTTACCTATTGTCCTACAGGAGCAGAACTCATTCCCAGGTGTGACGACACGCTGGTTTTCGGAAAAAGCACAAGCAACTTGTGTCGCCTTCAACGAAGCCTCGGATCATTTGAAATCGAATACCATTTTTACCGGGAATCCAGTTCGGCGTAACATTGATAATGGAGATCCAATTCAGGGAGCAAAAGAATTTAATTTGGCACAAAACGTCAACACCATCTTCCTGTTTGGCGGAAGCCAAGGTTCTGCATTCCTGAATAAAATGATGAACAAGATCTCAGACAATGTTTCTAATGCCGGAATCCAGGTTCTCTGGCAAACCGGGGACGCGGAATATTCAAAATACAAAGGTAAGGATTCGGATCAAATCCGTGTTGTTCCCTTTATTCAAAATATGGCAAGTGCCTACGCATTGGCGGATCTGGTCATTTGTCGCAGCGGTGCACTGACGATTGCGGAGATCACGGTTTGCGGGAAGCCCAGTATCTTGGTCCCCTTCCCTTTCGCTGCAGGAGACCATCAGACAAAAAATGCTCAATCATTGGTAAATGCAGGTGCTTCAAGAATTTTATTCGAGAAATCATTAGCAGGAAAGGATTTATACCATGCCATGATGAATCTTATTCACAATAAAGCGGAATTAAAGAAAATGGGGGAGGCGTCAAAGAAACTTGGACACCCCAATGCGACAAAAGAGATTGTGGATCAAATCATTGAGGCTGCAGCGTGAAGTTTAGAAAAATAAACAAAGTTCATTTTGTAGGCATCGGCGGCATTGGAATGAGCGGGATTGCCGAATTACTGCTGA
>CAYNPR010000022.1:6554-14363 GCA_964399115.1 uncultured bacterium
CATTTTGTAGGCATCGGCGGCATTGGAATGAGCGGGATTGCCGAATTACTGCTGAACCTGGGTTTTGACATCACAGGTTCTGATATGAATGAAAATGCCAACGTCAGTCGTCTTAAAGATTTGGGAATTAACATTCAAATTGGTCATGATCCTAAACAGATTGGAAATGCCAACGTTCTTGTTTATTCGAGCGCTGTTCCACCAGAAAATCCAGAAATTATCAAAGCAAAGCAAAAAGGAATCCCGGTCATCCGCAGGGCGGAAATGCTTGGGGAACTCATATCGGTTAAGGAAACCAGCATCGGTGTGAGCGGAACCCATGGTAAAACCACGACGTCATCCATGATCGGGACGATTTTGGCTCATTGCAAAATGGATCCAACGTTGGTAGTGGGCGGACTGGTCCAAACGCTGGGCACAAATTCAAAACTGGGATCGGGGGATGTAATTGTCGTAGAAGCGGATGAATTTGATCGCAGTTTTCTTGCCCTTAAGCCCACGATTGGAATCATTACAAACATTGAACTTGAACACACGGATTGTTACGAGGATTTGGATGATCTCCAAAATGCCTTTTTTCAATTCTCTCAATCAGTTCCCTTTTATGGTGAAGTGATCGCCTGCGCCGACTCACCCGCCATTCAGGAAATATTACCAAAAATTGAAAGGCCCATGACTACCTATGGTCGGTCGCGGGATGCGGCCTACCGAGCGGAAAACCTACGGTTTCAGGAAAACAGATCCACATACGACATTTTCCGGGCGGAGGATAAAATGGGAGAAATTCAGTTGAACGTTCCTGGTGAACATAATGTACTGAACTCCCTGGCGGCCATTGTCCTAGGGTTGGAAATGGGCCTTGACTTTAACCATATCAAAGTGGGGATTGCTTCCTATACTGGAGTTCGGCGACGATTTGAGGTCAAAGGAATCCACAGGGATATCATGGTGGTGGACGACTACGCTCACCACCCCTCGGAAGTGGACGCTACCTTGAAAGCAGCAAAATCCGGATGGGATCGAAGAATCATCGCTGTTTTTCAACCTCATCTTTTTTCAAGAACCCGGGATTTCTTCAGAGAATTCGCCAAATCGCTTAACACGGCAGATAAAGTGGTCCTCACCGAAATTTATCCTGCACGTGAAAATCCAATCCCCGGTGTCACCGCAAGGATGATTTACGATGAATGTGAAAAAATAAAGCCGGGTAATTGTTATTACGTTCCGGATCTGGATGACCTTAGCGAAATGTTGGACATGATCGCGAATTCCGGCGATATGATTATTCTGATGGGGGCGGGAAACATTTGGCGTTACAGTGAATCTTATGCCAAACGGTTGGAATCCGATTCAATTGGAGTAAAGGATTGAAACATATGGGTGAATTAAAGTCTATCGTCAAGGGCACCCTTTTGGAAAATGAGCCCATGTCTCAGCACACGACTTTTGGAATTGGAGGTCCGGCTGCGGCTTACATCACACCAAAAAATAGGCAAGATTTATCGGATATATTGAAATTTGCCAACCTGTATTCAATCCCTATCTATTTCGTGGGTTCCGGATCAAATCTCCTGGTAGCAGACACGGGCGTTGATGGTATTGTTATCACACCAGCAAAGGCGCTGAAGCATTTGGAAATAAGCGGATGTGAAGTGGTTGCAGAATCGGGTGTTATGCTGGGAAAAATGGTAAAAGAATGCATGAAAAGAAATTTAACAGGCGTTGAGAGTCTAGTTGGTGTACCCGGTACCCTCGGCGGTGCCCTAGTGATGAATGCTGGTGCTTTTGGTGGGGAAATATCCAATTATCTTATGTCGGTGGAAACAATGATGATGAATGGCAAGGTTAAAACCTACCTCCCTGGGGATATTCAGTTCGATTACAGGTTTTCCACATTTCGTAAAGACGAATTTATTCTGCAAGCAAAATTTAAACTGGAAGAAACGAGTTCTGATGAGATACAGGAAAAACGAAGTAAAGCAAGCCAGGGACGAAAAACGACCCAACCACTCAAATTTCGGTCTGCCGGCAGTGTTTTCAAAAATCCAAAAGAACACGCCGCTGGATACCTTATTGACAAGGCTGGGTTGAAAGGAACCACTATTGGTGGGGCTGAGATTTCGACGCATCATGCCAATTTTTTCATAAATAATGGGAATGCCAATGCCACCGACGTAACCGAACTCATCAAACTCGCTCGAAAATCCGTATTTGAAAAATTCGGAATTAAAATGAAACTGGAATTAAAAACTATAGGGATTGATACAAGGGAACTGGAAACAAATGACTCATAGAAAAAAGATGGAAACGAACTGGAAACGAATCATTTTTTCCATTCTTGTTTACTCTACTGTGATCACATTGATTTGGGTTGCATTTAAATGGTCGGATTTCACCGGTTCACTCAGGTTAAATAACATCATCTTTTCTAATACAAATCTAGACAAAGAAATCTATTCAGGATCTTTAGATGGTTTCCTAGTTGAAAAATTGGATCAATTCAGATTAAGGGACATCAGCGATTTATTGGAAGAGCATCCATATGTGAAAGCGGCTCGCGTAAGTCATCGTTTTCCCGGAACCCTTATGGTAGAGATTGTAGAACGGGAGCCTATTGCAATTTTAAACATCGAGCCGATGGTCATGCTGGACGAAGAATGTGTGGTTTTACCCGATATGAATAACTTGGGATATGCAGGACTGCCCGTACTTTCCAATTTTAATAGGGATCCGGAACTATATCCAGCTGGTGAACGGGCATTATCCGTGAAAGTGACGGAAAGCATCAGCTGGCTTTCTCGTCTGAAAATTGATTATGAATCTTTATACAACAATCTATCTGAGATGAAACTTACTTCAGCGGATGAAATGGAATTGACTCTTACAGAAGAACCCACGACCATTTACCTGGGAGAGGAAAACATATGGTCTCGCATTGAAATCCTTCGCGAATTCGAAAGGAAATTAGGTAACAATGCAAAAAAGATTTCAGATTTCGACTACCTGGATATGAGATTCGACAAACAAATCATCGTAAGGGCTAGACACTCATGAATCCGATCAGTAATGCCCAGGATCAAATAATCACGGTTGGTTTGGATATCGGATCAAGCACGATCATTTGTGCGATTGGTCAGATTTCAATGAGTACGAAACAGGTTAAACTGCTGGGAATCTCATCCGTCTCGTCATCAGGCATTAGACGCGGAACCATTACAAACAGGGATGAACTTATCGAAAAATTGGAATTGGTTTTGTCTGAAGCGGAGCAAATGGCAAATGTAAAAGTTACGAAAGCCATTTTATCCATTACTGGGGATCATATTCGTAGTCTGAATACGCAAGCCGCCATCGCATTGAATAGAACCAATGGCAGCTTATCCGGAATTGACGAAAGATCCATTACGGAAAATGACATTTATCAAGTGCTGGACCTTGCACAGGCAGTTGCTCTCCCCGCCGAGAGAGATATTCTACATACGCTACCCCAGGATTATCTGTTAGATACTTTGGAAGAAATAAAGAATCCTGTTGGAATGACCGGGCGAAGGCTTGAAGCTCGGGTTCATCTTATCACTGCAGCGACCACGGCCATGAATAATATAGTCAGTTGTGTTGATGAATTGGGGATCGTTGTTGAAGGATTGGTTTTCCAGCCAGTTGCATCGGCTTTGGCTACCCTGCAGGAAGACGAAATGGAATTGGGCATCACCGTTTTGGAAATCGGCGCTTTCACAACAAATATTGCCGTATATCATGGCGGTGCCATTCGACACTCGGCAGTACTTCCAATCGGGGCAACCAGCATCACCAATGATATCGCCGTGATGCTCCAAATCGGAACGGATGATGCGGAAAAAATCAAAATAAAATATACTTCGGCCAAATCATCCATGTCATCGCCAAAATTGGAAATAGATTTGCCCGCACAGCCGGGACAGTTGGAACGATCCGTATCGGAACAGGAAGTATCCAGGTATGTTGAAGCTAGAATGCAGGAAATTTTCCAAATGACCATTCGTGAAATATCCAGGGCAGACATTAAAGATCCGCTGACCTACGGTCTTGTATTGACAGGGGGTGGATCACATTTGAAAAATATCGTTCCATTGGCGGAGGAGACACTAGGTGTCAAAGTTCGCCTGGGAAATCCAATAAAAATCGACGGGATCGAGGGCATTGCGGACGATCCCCAAAATACCACTGTCATGGGCCTCCTACTCTGGCCGCTTTATGCGAATGACCATACTCGTTTAAAGAAACCCGTCAGCAGAGGCTTTAGTGAAATTATTGAAAAAATTCGACATACCATCGAAGACATCTTCTAAACCAAACCAGAAAAAGGAGAAATAACATGCTATTTGAGTTTGATAGCCTCTCTGAGCAAAAAGCAAAACTAAAAGTCGTTGGAGTCGGCGGTGCCGGCGGAAATGCGGTGACGCGCATGATCACGTCCGGTATGCAGGGTGTTGATTTTATTGCAATCAACACGGACGCCCAAGACTTGGGAAACAATCCTTCTGAACACAAGATTCAAATCGGTAAAAACCTGACCAAGGGATTGGGAGCCGGTGCAAATTCCAACATGGGACGAGAAGCCTGTGAAGTGGACCGGGAAGCCATCCAATCAATGTTGGAAGGAGCGGATATGACCTTCATTACCGGTGGGATGGGCGGTGGTACAGGAACCGGTGCCGCACCCATGGTAGCTCAAATTTCAAGAGAATTGGGCATCCTCACTGTCGGGATAGTTACATTGCCATTCAATTTTGAAGGACCCAAGCGAATGAATCGTGCCCTTGAAGGGATCGAGGATTTGAAAAAAGGGTGCGATACGCTGATAGCAATTCCAAATCAAAAATTAATGTCCATAGTCGACAAATCGACCACATTAACTGATGCATTTCGGATGGCGGATACGATTCTCCATCAAGCGGCAAAAGGAATTTCAGACCTTATCAACGTTCAAGGGGTCATCAATCTAGACTTTGCCGATGTGGAAACAATAATGAAAAACATGGGCGAAGCCATTATGGGCACTGGCATCGCAACGGGAGAAGAACGGGCAGTTCTAGCCGCGCAGCAAGCCATTTCCAGCCCTTTACTGGATAATGCATCCATTAAAGGAGCTCAGGGCGTTTTGGTGAATATTACCGGTGGAAAAGACCTGACCTTGGTCGAGGCGAATGAGGCGACCAACATCATCTTCGAAGAAGCGGGCCCATCGGCAAACATCATCTTTGGAGCTGTAATTGATCCTGAGATGAATGACGAAATCCGTGTTACCGTTATTGCTACAGGTTTTAACATTCCGAAAGCCGCATCAAAAATCAAAATCTTCGAAAAGCAAAAAACCGAAATAATGGAAACACCTCGAACCCGAGAATTGTTGGAGCAGGAGAATAAACCTCTCCACACCCAAAAAAAGACGGACCAAGAGGAACAATCGGACAAAAGAAAAAGGGTTCTCACTTTTGACGATACGCAGGAAAGTCCTGTTATATACGGACAGGATCTACAAATTCCTGCATTTATGCGCAAACAGCACGATTAATAAACTGGTTGGATATCAAACTGTAAAGGATGGTAGAAGAAAAACGCCCTGGCAACGGGGCGTTTTTTTATATTTTACTAAAAAAGCCCCGCTCGGGGCTTTTTTAACAATAAGTAATATGATTGTTGTCTTTAAACTTTAATCCCTTTTGCTCGCAATTCTTTTACGACTCTCCTAATACCTTTTTTATCAATGATGCGCAAACCGCGAGTGGATAAACGTAAGGTTATGTATCGCTTCTCATCGGGAAGCCAGAATTTCTTCTTTTGTAAGTTGATGTTAAACCGGCGGCGGGACTTGTTGTGGGCATGACTCACATTGTTCCCAAACATGGGTTTTTTCCCGGTGACATCGCAAACTCTGCTCATAATAATCTCTGAATGTTTGATTTCGATTCAAAAAATGCTGCGGATTTTAGGAACCAATGTCTGCGATAAACAATAAAAAATAATTAAATTCCTTAATAAACAATCTCCCTGAACTTATAATATTATTTTGCGGATAGGAAATTTAAAAATAATTACACCAATTTTACTGGCTCCCATGGCCGGCATCACGGACTACCCTTTCCGTATATTATGCAAGGAAATGGGGGCAGGCGTCGTCTATTCGGAATTTGTATCGGCTGATGGTATTATTCGAGAAAACACCAAGACCCTGAATCTGATAAGATTTGAAAAAGAGGAACGCCCCATCGGAATCCAGATCTTTGGTAACAATGCAAAAACCATGAGCCAAGCTGCAAAATATGTAGTGGATGCATTTCATCCGGATGTTCTTGACATTAATTACGGTTGCCCCGTTCCAAAAATTACAAAAAAAGGTGCCGGGTCTGCTGCACTCCGTGATCTTTGCTTGATGGACGATATTACCGCCGCTGTGGTCGAATCAATACCGGAAGTGCCCGTCACCGTGAAAATGCGGGCTGGATGGGATCATCAATCCATCATTGTGCCTGAAGCTGGAGAGCGGCTCGAAAAAGCCGGAGTGAAAGCCATTACACTTCATCCCAGGACCACACAACAACGGTATACAAAAAAAGCAGACTGGCATTTGATCAAATTATTGAAAAAAACCGTTTCAATCCCGGTGATCGGAAATGGAGACGTTTGCACCGCAGACGATATGATGCGTATGTTTGAAGAAACGGGATGTGATGCCGTCATGGTTGGGCGCGCAGCACAGGGGAATCCGTGGTTTTTCCAAGAAGGGAAAGCCAGGTTAGAAGGAAAGCCAGCACCCCTTCCTCCCTCTCTATTGGATATTGCCAACATGTGTCAGCGGCATTTTGATCTTTTATTAAATAACCGCGGCGAACGGATCGGCACTAATCTCATGCGGAAACATTTCTCCAATTATATCAAGGGATTTCCGGGTGCGGCTGCTTTCCGTCAAAGCCTTGTGACTGCTCCAGGTCTTATTGAAATGAAAGAAACTCTGGCGCGATTTGTGGATAACGCGCAAAAACCAGAATTAAAGCCGGTACTTTAACCTAACTCTCTTTCTTGTCTACAAAATCAATGTCCGGTAATTTGCTGGGCTTTATTTATTCTCCAAAAGGAAATTTTGTTTATGGATCAAAACACCAAAGCCGTCAACGAACCTATTAAATCCTATGCCGCAGATTCCTCGGAACGAGTTCGCATCCAAGCCAAATATGATGAAATGGCTTCCCAAACCATTGAGATTCCGGTCATAATCGGTGGACAAGAGATAAAAACAGGCAATACGGGAACTTGTATCATGCCTCACAACCATCAACATGTTTTGGCCACCTATCATAAAGCAGGTGATGCGGAAGCCAACCTAGCCATTGATTCCGCCATGGAATCATGGAAGACCTGGTCCAAAACATCACTTGAAGAACGGACTTCAATCTTTAGAAAAGCGGCGGTATTACTCACAGGTCCCTGGCGCGATACGATCAATGCCGCCACTATGCTGAACCAAAGTAAAAATGCCTTCCAGGCTGAAATTGACTCTGCATGTGAGCTCATAGATTTTTTCAATTTTAATGCGCAATACGCGGATGAGATCTATGCCACTCAACCTCTGATCTCACCAGATGGGATGCACAATCACCTGGAATATCGACCCCTGGAGGGATTTGTCTTTGCCATCACACCATTTAACTTCACTTCCATTGCCGGCAATCTCCCTTCCGCTCCGGCACTTATGGGGAACGTGGCATTGTGGAAACCTGCCTCCAGCGCTGTGCTGCCCTGTTATCATCTCATGAAAATGTTGGAAGAAGC
>CAYNPR010000023.1:0-14155 GCA_964399115.1 uncultured bacterium
GAGATCGATCCCCTGACGGGAGATACGGCTTACACCGGTGTTTTTTCCGCCAACGA
Source organism: uncultured bacterium (assembly GCA_964399115.1). Lineage (GTDB taxonomy): Bacteria > Fidelibacterota > Marinisomatia > Marinisomatales > UBA1611 > CAYNPR01. Next base: position 57 of record CAYNPR010000023.1, read on the forward strand.
AGGCTACCTGTTCGATCCTGCCGGTGCGGATGGCGAACTTTTTTCCGGCGACGAAGCGCTCCAGGCAACAGGATACTACTTCACCTACAATTTTCTTGAAGCATCCGCCATGTTTACGGCGGTTTTTGAGGGAATGATGGCCGCAACTGGCGGGGATTTGCAGACATCTTTAACGGCAGCAGCTGATTCGGTTGCTTTCATATATGTAGGATCCGACACCTCAGCCGCCATAGGTGCAGCTGTAGGTGGATCCTTGTATGATGATTACATGGAATGTGCAACTGCAGGTGGTGGTGATGCTTGCGACGCAATTCTGCAGGCAGGCCCAACCATGAGTTTGGTTGCCGTAACACAATATTGCCCTGATTGTTACGTCAATGATTCAGATACGTTGTCAGGCTGGTATGAATATTATGGATATCAAATCCCCACATATGGCCGGCTTGTTTTTGAGGTGGACAACGTGTGTATTCCAGACAATACCACCCAACGGGTAAACCCGAAGTTTTACGAAACGTCTTTTGTATCCATAGATAAGGATGCTCCGGTGGCTGGTGAATTCAAACTGTATGGGAACCATCCAAATCCGTTCAACCCATCCACAAGCATCAAATTTGCAACGGAGAAATTCACCGACGTAACGGTTAAAATCTATTCACTTCTGGGTGAAGAGATTGCCACAGCTCACCAAGGAAAGCTAACTGCCGGCACCTATGACGTTAAGTGGTATGGCCAAGACAATCTCGGACAAAAAGTACCCAGTGGTGTGTACTTTTACGAAGTCCGGTCCGATGATCGCATCAAAACAGGAAAAATGCTGTTACTGAAATAAACGTTTTTCAATACAATCTTATCAAATGGAACAGCCTCGTTTTATTAAGCGGGGCTGTTTTATATTCAGTAAAAGTTCTATCATGAAAATTGTCTTCTACCTGCTGGTAATGGCCTCGATTGTAATGGGACAGCCCGGTACCATCACCGGGATTGCAAGTGATGCGTCAAATGGCTCCCTTCTGGTGGGAGCAAACGTTCTCCTGGAAGGAACGTCTCAGGGTGCAGCCACCGATGCGGAAGGACGTTTCATGATCATCCAGGTTAATCCAGGGGACTATACTCTCGTCGTGTCCTATATAGGCTACCAATCCCTTAAAAAAGACGTAACTTTGGGTCCGGGAGAACAAATCTCAGTTCAATTGGAACTTGAACCGGAAGCCATCCAGATGGAAACCTACGTCGTTACGGCATCGAGGCGCAGGGAAAGGATCGAAGATGCTCCCGCCGCCATTTCAGTGATTTCCAAGACAGAAATTCGACGGGAAAGCAACACCAATCTTGGAGACTACCTGAAAGGGACAAAGGGAATTGATTTTACCCAATCAGGGATCGACAGTTATAACATGACCGCCCGAGGATTCAATTCATCCTTCAGTTCCCGTCTTTTAACGTTGACGGATGGCCGAATGGCAAACGTCCCCTCCCTACGTCTTACTGCATACAACGTTATCCCTGTCTCATTTGAAGACGTGGAACAAATAGAAGTTGTGCTGGGTCCCGCATCGGCGCTATACGGTCCGAACGCTCATAGCGGCGTACTTAATATCATCACCAGTTCACCTATCCAAGTTCAAGGAACCAGCATCAATATCCAGGGCGGTTTGTTAAGCCAAACCGATACGGACCTCCTGAAAAAACTTACCTTTAGAACAGCCCATAAATTCGGAGATTTTGGATTCAAAGTCTCCGGTGTAGCCCTGGCAGGCCAGGATTGGACTCATTTCAATGATGATGAATATGAAGGCCATGATCCCGTTTTCATCAGCCGCCCAAATTTAAAACATGACCAGATTGATCGTGGTGGAATCTTGGGTGAATCCAGCAGTCCCAGGTTCACAATGGAAATGATCAATGCCGTGGATGGGGCTGATGAGTCTTGGATTGGCGGCTACTGGGGAGACCGTATTGCTACATTTGGCGGGGAACCCGGGTCACCGGTTATCACGCAGGAGATGGTGGACGCGGCAGCCTCCGACGAGTTTAATCGGTATACGCTTGAGAACGGCATTACACTTTGGTTCGTGACCGATGAAAAAATTGGCCGAGGCTACGCCGATGGCGTCGACAATAATGGCGACGGGGCTATTGATGAACAGATTGACATTGGTATCGACGATGAAGCAGAAGCCTGGGTGGATGGAATCGACAATGATAATGACGGCTTGGTGGATGAGTTGGATGAACTTGGTTCCGCATGGCTGGACAGGTTCGGCAGTTATTACGAAGGGGATCCTTATACCACCGTTATGCAAACTCCAGACTCTACGTGGACTGTATTGGATTCAACCCACAAATTCGGATTCGGTGATTATAAATATGATTCGGAGGGAAACATTGTTTTTGACACGAACAATAACGGAATATACAACGACAACTGGGGCTCAGATGAACAGGATAATGATAATGATTGGGGACCATATAAGGATGATTTAGGCAATGCCTTTCAAATATCCCGAGAAACGTTCATTGATCTGAATGATAATGATCTATTTGATGAAGATTACGGAGAAAATTATATAACTATTTTCGGAAACGAAATTTTATTGGACTGGGGCCTGGATGGTGTTAGGGCCATAGACGACAATGGAGATGGAGATTATGATGATGATGGAGATATTCCGCCTGACGCCGACGGAACAGAAGGAAATGGTATCTGGGATGGTGAAACGTTTTCCGACTTAAATGGAAACGACACATGGGATATTTTTGGTTCGAATGATACGGATGGTGACGGTAAACCAAGTCCCGGTGAAATCGGCGTCGATGAATTCGATGAACGGGATTTTGTCGTTAATTACGGTGGACTCGATAATATGTACAAGGATGCCAATGATGACGGAATAAATGACTTTCCTGAATTCAAGGTCAGAAACTATCGTTATGATCTTCGCCTGGATTGGGAACCAAACCCAGACATGACCGTCAGTCTGTCCCATGGGTTTGCCTGGGCAAGGAACATCAACATTACGGGAATCGCCCGGTATCTTGCTGATGGATGGATTTATCGCTATTATCAGGCAAGGGTTCGGTATAAGAATTTCTTTTTACAAACCTATTTGAACACAAGTTATTCAGGTGATCCAACACACCCTACCCGTAATCTGGCTACGGGAAGTTTGATCTTTGACCGTTCAAAAAAATTCAGTGCACAGTTACAGCATGTGAATCAATGGAGAAATGATGATATTAGATTTGTCTGGGGTGTGGATTATTTCCTGACCCTTCCGGATACCCGTGGAACAATACTCTCCGACAAAAATTTCTCCGACCAACGAGATAATAATGGTAATGGCGAAGCTGGCTCACCCTATGTATTCAATGACAGGAATGATGATACGTGGTATGATGCCGGAGAAAGGTTTACTAAATGGCATACAAATAACGGGACTTCGTCGGGTATTCCAATGGATTCAATCGGCATGGCAAACGACAGTACAATCATTTATGACGACGCTGTTTCAAATGCCATCGCTGACGGCATTGATAATGATGGGGATAGCGATGATTTTTCCGATTTAAATGGTGATGGAATTCCAAATTTTGTTGATGATAATGGCTCCGGTGAATTCGAATTTGGCGAAACCGTGGAACCTGGCGTCAAATGGCTTGGGGGTCAAAGATTTGTTGTCTATGCAGATGAAATAGACAACGATGGTGATGGCAAGATCGATGAGAACATCGATGAAGGAATTGATGAAGCGGAAGAAGATAACCGATACACAGTGAATGAATTAGGTGTTTATTACCAACTCAACTGGAAACTCAATGACAAGTGGGAATTCATCCAAGCGACCCGGTTTGACATCCATGATCGATTATCGGACATGGTACAGTTCAATAACCAAGGCTATGGTATGGGTTATAACCCCTTCGATTGGAAATTTGACTTCAGCAACACTGAAGGAGCGCAAATCTCGCCAAAAGTCGGTTTGGTATACCGTCCAAAAGAAAACCAGAATTTCCGGTTAACCTGGGCCACGGCCTTCAATACACCGACGAATCAGGCCCTGTTCCTGGATATTTTTGTAACACGAGTATCCATTTTTAAGGTCTATGCCCGAGGTTCGGATAATGGCTATATTTTCCCATTGGATGAACGGGGTTCACCGGAAAAATATATCATAGCAAATGGTGATTCAACTAACAACCCGGATTATAATCCCACCTACGGCAATGCCTGGTACTACGACATTGATGAGTTTGAGTACCTGCCCGTCGACACCAGCGAAAGTATTTTCTTTTATCCATCCACTGATCCAAAAATTGATGGCTTTTATGGTCAGTCAGTAGTCAATCTTCCGGAACTGGAGCCGGAATTGGTACAATCATGGGAATTCGGGTATAAAGGAAGACTCAACAATCGGATGTTTGGAACCCTTGATCTATACACCAGTCATTATAGCAGTTTTGTGAGTCCGGTAACGTTTATTACACCAATTGTCATAGAAAAATCTGTTTTAGAAACAGACTATAATGGAGATAGTAAGATAAATACAATTCAAGGCATTACTGATAATGACATCGTGGATGAAGACGATTACGACGAATCATTCAACCATTGGCGCGGTGGGATTAAGGGTGTAACAGCCATGGATACGATACCGGGTTATACCCCTCCTGTCGTTGTGGGTTACATCAATTATGGAAAAGTGGATATGTGGGGATTTGATGCAAGTATTACAGCCATCATAAGTCCGGAATGGTCCCTGGACTTGACTTATTCTCATCTGGGTATGACGGAATTTCTTAATCCCATTACAAATGCTGAGGACCCAATCAATGCACCCCGGCATAAGGCGGGAATGAAATTCCAGTACAATCCAAGGCGATGGCCTGTCACCGCTTCGTTGAATGGCCGGTATGTGGACGGTTTTCAATGGTCGTCCGGGATTTATTTTGGCGATATCAAACCCTACACAATTTTTGACCTGCATCTTGGCTATGAAATCAACCAATACGTCAAAGCAAATTTCACCATCACAAATCTCCTTGATCATAAACATACTGAAATCATCGGCGGTCCTTCACTTGGACGAGTGATGATACTCAGATTACAAACTAAATTCTAATAAATCCCTCATTTGGTTTCGGAGAAAAAAAAGATAAAATTTTCATCCGAATCCAGTTCACAGACAGGTGGAATCTCTCATTGAACTGATGCTCCAAGCTTTCAACAATATAGATAAAAAAATACTTTTTTGGGTCCATCAGCATGTTTCCAATCCAATCCTTGACTGGCTTATGCCAATCATTACGAATCAGAATAACTGGATCATACCGATTCTAATCCTGATTTTTTATTTGGGATTTAATGCGGATAAACGCGGACGCATTACATTGACCATTCTTTTAATCTCAATTATTGCAGTGGATTCAATTTCAGCACAAATCCTAAAACCTTTTTTCGAAAGAATCCGCCCCTCTCATGTGTATGCCAAAGAATTGAATTTGCTCGTTTCAGAGGGTGGGAAATGGAGTATGCCATCGAATCACGCCGCTAATGTTTTTGCGTTAGCGGTGGTTCTGTCCTATTTCTACGAAAAAGTGAAAATCCCCCTTTTCATCCTGGCATGGATTATTGCGTTTTCACGCATTTACGTTGGGGTTCACTATCCGGGAGACGTATTTGTCGGAGGAATTTTGGGTTATGGATTGGCTTGGATTATATTGACCCTCTGGGTCATTTTAAAAATGCGAGAGTTGAAACGAGGGAGAACCTGGGCGTGGTACCAGGGTCAACCTCCGAAATCAATACTTTAGTTAGGCAGCGTATCCTTTGGCGGTTTTACCCCAAAGGATGAGAATCCTTCTTCCCGGCTCGGCATCTTTATCTCGCCATGTTTTGATTCAAATTTTTTGATATTGTCATTTAGCGCACCTAATAATGCCTTTGTATGTTGTGGTGCCATAACAATCCTTGAATGAACTTTAGCTTTTGGCACACCCGGCAGGATTCTTGTGAAATCCAAAACAAATTCTGCTGCAGAATGGGTAACAACCACAAAATTCGCATACTCCCCTGAACTGACGTTCTCATCCAATTCAATATTAATTTGCTGTACATTTTTCTTTTTGTTTTCCATAATAAAACCTAATTACCCCTTTTTTTTGGAAAAATCCCTTTCATTAAACTCTTCCCAATCATCATTGATGCCTTCAAATTGTGTGTACCCTTCCGTGCTCTCCTCCTTCTGTGAGTTGGGATGGAGATCATTCTCATAGATATTGAACAGGTCCTTCTTTTTTTCGAATTCGCTTGGATCACCTTCCTCTTCCTTGGTTTGATCCAAATCTTCTACATCGTCACTATAGACCTCTGGGTCAAAAAAGTCCAGATTTTCAACAATGGCGTTCTGCATCAGGAATTCAAGAAAATCAAGGTATTTGCGATTATGAAGGTCCACGGAACAATGTGGACATTTTAACGAATCGCTAAGATCAATTTCATCAATAGTAATTTCGCAAACTGGACAAATGAGGCCTTCTAGCATTTGTAAATCCCTCTTAAAACGGCGGTTAATATAATTGAGTGGGTCTGTTTCGGCAATAACTTTACTGGGACGTAAATATCTTCTTAAGCATCTTACTCTCCGCAAGTGTAAGGTGTTGATTTCGACGTTTTTTTACCAGTTGAACCATTTCAATAAAGTCATCGAATTTCTGTTTCCGATGTTTCCCATGAATACAAAACGTAAAGGAAGGAATGTAACGCTTCGGAAATGCCTGGGACACTACATTGCATCCTACACCAATATTGGTCCCTGTATTAAGTTGTGTGCCAATGGCAGTTTTCGAATGATCTCCAATGACAGATCCTAGGAATAATTTATCGGATTCTACTAATTCACCATTTACAACCATGGAAACCGATGAGTAGGTGTTTTTCAAATTGCTGTTCGTTGTGCCTGCACCCAGATTTACCCATTCGCCCAAAAAGCTGTCGCCCAAATAACCGTCATGAACCTTATTGGTGAATCCCTGTATAATGATTCCACTGACTTCTCCTCCAATCTTACAGTTGGGACCTATAATTGAACGTTTGATTTTTGAATGAGACGCAACCAAAGTGTCTTTCCCCAGGTATAACGGCCCTTTTAAATAGGTAAACGGTTCTACAGTCACATTCCCATCCACAATGACCGGCCCTTCCGTCTCATCAATGATCACTTGTTCGAACTTCTTGGGTTCTATTTTAATCTGAGATGCTTCTTCCACTGCTGAAGGTATCATGGACAGCAGATCCCAAAGATACTCGACCGTTTGAACGTTGGCATCAATTTCATTCTCACAGGTAGGTGAAAAAATGGATTGAGGCCCTCCAGCTTTCAGCCAATCACCGGAAATTTCGTGGGACAGGTTTGCCCCCAGACAGATTTCATTTTTTACAATTTGTGAAGACGGCGTTTGTTTTAACTCGCCTAATTCCTTTTTTCCCCAGATCGCACAGGCATTGAGCCAAAGGGTATTCTCTGGACGAGATTCGTTAACGGTGCAATCCGGATGAAATTCTTTAGTAACGCCATAGAGTTCATCCCTGACCCAAAGTCCAATATCATCATCCGGACAAAGTCTCTGAATTCGTTCCAAGAACGTTTCAGCTCCAAATCGTATATCGAAAACGGGCCGAGTGAGAGAAATAGGTTCAAGATTCAAAGCATTTTGATCTTCAAAAACAATTATTTTCATGAAAGTCCCAGTATGCGTTCGATTATTTGGTAGTCATTTTCTAAAAAACCTGATTTAGACCGCTGGATCACCAATGAATAAAGTTTTTCGGACATGGGTGATTGAAACCCGACTTTTATGGGAATTGTTAACTCCAACGACAATAAAATTTGAGTGACGTTGATGGTTTGATTCAAATCTACCATTGCGTCATATTCCATAGACTTAATTTTATTAAGATTAGAAGACTTCTTAATAGCGCCAAACCAATATATGTCTTTATCACAATATGTAATCAAATGAGATCTTATTTGTTCCGAATAATAGGGTACGCCATTTTCATGGACCACATAATGAATTTGTCTCGTTTCCTGTGCCATATCCCTCTTCACAAAATGCGCCGCTATCGGAGCATGCTCCTTTTCCGAAGGCAAAAGAAATAGAATTCGGGACGCACCGCCGCCGCCTTCCGTAATTCGAACCAACGGTTGTTGATCGCGGTTTTTCAAAAAAAGGATATGCAACCATAGTATACATCGATTTCGCCAAGATATTTCCATATGGAAATATAACGAGAGCATACGCAGGTTAAAACTCCTGTGAAGTGCCATCCATTATCGGATAAATTAAGGTTTACTTACAAACAATAAACGGTCAGATAGTTAATGTCACTTGGTAAAAAACTACTGTGGGGAAGCCTCGGATGGGCATTCGGAGGTCCAATCGGCGGGATTCTTGGTTATGCATTCGCATCAATGAACGAGGGAGAATCATCCTGGGATTCATATCGGTCAAATAGAGGAGCCTCATACCCCAAAACCAAACCTGCTGATTTTATTATTTCTCTCCTAGTCCTTTTTGCTAAAGTCATGAAGGCGGACAACCAGCTATTAAAATCTGAGCTCGATTACGTAAAACAATTCCTGCGGCAACAATTCAATGTCCGGCAAACCAGAGAATTTATGACTTTGTTTAAGGATATTCTGGAGCAGGAATATCCCCTGAAGGACGTTTGTCGGCAAATCCAGCGTTCCATGGATCATCCAAGCCGCCTGGAACTAATTCACGTCCTTTTTGGTTTATCCGCAGCGGATGGATACGTACATCCGGATGAAGTTCGAGTGATTCATACGATTGCGAATTATTTGAACGTCAACATACGGGATTTTGAATCGATCAAAGCCATGTTCCTCAAAGACGCTAAAGCTGGCTATAAAATACTGGAAGTCGATCCCACCGCTTCAAATGTCGACGTGAAAAAAGCTTATCGGAAAATGGCCAATAAATATCATCCGGATAAGGTTGCCCATCTTGGTGAAGACTTGAGAGTACTAGCGGAAGAAAAATTTAAAGCCATGAATGATGCCTACCATCAAATAAAAAAAGAACGAGGAATGGGATGAAATCCAAAAAACCCGGTCAATTTCCCTTCACCCGTGGAATTTATCCGGAGATGTACAAAAAGCGTCTCTGGACCATGCGTCAATATGCCGGGTTTACTTCCGCGGAAGCATCCAACAAACGATATCAATATTTACTAAAAAATGGAGTTGCTGGACTTTCGGTTGCATTTGACCTTCCCACACAAATCGGCTATGATTCCGATCATCCCATGTCTGTCGGCGAAGTGGGTAAGGCAGGCGTCCCAATCTCCAGCCTTCAAAATATGGAGACTCTTTTCCGTGATATCCCCCTGGATCAGGTTTCTATGTCCATGACGATTAATGCAACTGCAGCCACCCTACTTGCCTTTTACGTCGCATCTGCGGAAAATCAAGGTATTCATTTGGAAAAACTCAAGGGAACGATTCAAAACGATATCCTGAAGGAATACGCTGCCCGAGGTACGTTTATTTATCCTCCGCTGGCCTCCATGCGTTTAGTCACGGACATATTTGACTTTTGTGCCAGGCATATTCCTAGGTGGAATACTATTTCCATTTCCGGCTATCATATCCGTGAAGCAGGCAGCACCGCAGTACAGGAACTGGCTTTTACGTTCGCAAACGGAATCGCTTACGTGCAGGCTGCAATTGATCAAGGATTGGATCCAAACGAATTCGGATCTCGGATTTCCTTTTTCTTTAATGCGCATAACGGCTTTTTGGAAGAAATTGCCAAATTCCGAGCAGCACGCGAAATCTGGGCAAATATCATGAAAAAGCGGTTCGGAGTAACGAATGAAAAAGCCTTGCTCTGTCGATTCCACGTCCAAACCGGAGGATCAACACTCACCGCTAGCCAGATTGACAATAATGTAGTTCGAACCACGATTCAAGCGTTGTCGGCGGTTCTGGGCGGAACACAGTCCCTCCATACGAATAGCCGCGACGAGGCCTTGGCGCTTCCCACAGACGAGGCGGTAAAACTTGCTCTACGAACCCAACAAATCATTGCACATGAGAGCGGAATTCCCAATCACCCGGATCCCTTTGGCGGTAGCTACGTCATTGAAGAATTGACGAATGATTTTGTGAAGGATTCCATGAAAATCATAGAAAATATCGACGGCATGGGCGGTGCGGTTTCAGCCATTGAAAAAGGGTGGATCCAAAACGAAATAGCCAGAAGTGCCTATGAATACCAAAAAGAAGTGGATTCAAAAAAACGGATTATAGTGGGCGTAAACCAATTTGACGAAAAAGAAGACATTGAACCGGATATTCTCGAAATTGATGCAAATAAGGTCAAGAAACAGGTTGAATCTTTAATAATCCTAAAGGAGTCCAGAAATAATGATCAGGTTAAAAATCAACTTACCCAATTAAAAACGATTGCCCAGTCCAACGACAACGTAATCCCTTCTCTGATTTCATGTGCAAAAAACGACTGTACACTTGGGGAAATTTCAGATACTCTTCGGAATGTTTTTGGCGAACACTAAGATCATTGATTCACTTTGACTAAAGTCGCATCCGTCATTTCCCTTGCGCTCCACCCCATGGTGATAGCTCCCCTTACGTTTGGAACACTGATTTACACTGGCTCATCCAACAATGGAAATCTTAATTCGATTTTTTTTATCGCATTTTTTTTCAGCACAATCCTTTCACTTTTCACGGTAATCTATTTAAAAAGGATTGGGAAAATCTCAGACTTGGATGCATCCATTCGCGAACAAAGAATCGAGCCCCTCGTATTGGGTACGATTTACCATGCTGTTGGATTTATTTTACTGCGATTATCGAATGCGGCACCCATCGTCCAGGGACTCATGTTTTGTTACGCATTCAACACAGCCATTGTCTGGTTCATCACCCGAAAATGGAAAATCTCGATCCATGCAATAGGATTGGCCGGCCCTATGATGGCCCTTTGGCTCCATGGCTTTTATTTTCCCATTCCAATGGGTCTCGCATTGGTGTTGGTCTCCATGTCACGGGTCATTTTAAAAGCACACACACCCATTGAAGTCACTGCAGGTGTAATTTTGGGGATGGGATTGACTCTAATTGAACTTCAATTCCTCTTTTTATAAAAAGTGATTTTCACTAACCTGATCAAAACCAATCTCTCATCCCACCGCTTCGGCAAACAAATAGAATATTACCAACAACTCGAATCAACAAACGTAAAAGCATGGGAACTCATAGATGCAGATGAAGCAAGCCATGGGACTTTAGTCATCACGGATAATCAGATTAAGGGAAAAGGGAGAGGCAAGAATTCATGGTTTTCGAGTCCAAGCAAAGGCTTGGTCATGTCCTTGATTCTTACGGAACAAATCCCAACCGAAAATGCGGGTTTCATTCCCTTGGTCGCAGGAATCTCCACAATAAAAGCCTTGGGTAATCGTTCCACTTTTCCTCTTTTAAAATGGCCAAACGACATTTTAATAGGCGGGAAAAAAGCAGGAGGAATCTTATGCGAAAGCCGATGGGCTGAAAAAAAGTTTCGTGCTATTGTCGTTGGAATCGGCATCAACGTGAATGAAACGAAAAATGACTTTCCCGATGAATTGAAGTCATTCGCCACGTCACTGGCAATTGAAACAGGCCATTCTCTTCAACGGGAACTGGTAGCGTCGACTTTAATAAACGCGTTTGAAGAATATTGGGGCAAGCTACATGAATCCCCTCAAGAAATTATTGCGGATTGGATTTCCGTTTGCGGGCATATAAATCAAAAAATATCATTCAATTACAATAACGTAAAATACGATGGAATCTTCAAGGGGATAGATAATCAAGGCCAAGCTATTGTAACAATTGAAGGAAATGATCAGATGTTTTCCTCCATCATTTTGGATTAATTTCCATTATGTTGAGAATTTTATTCCTTTTTTCATTGGCATCTTTTTCTTTGGTCGCACAAGAACTTCCCAACGGTACACCGTTTTATTACCGGATGAATCCACACATTCTCGATCAAAAGGTTTTGGCATCCACTTCCCACACTTTTTCACAAAAAGATTTTTCATGGATCCAAACCATTCATTCCGATGAAAGAACCATACTGTATCTTGCCTTGGAGTTGAAGGAAGCCGAGCCGATTCATTTTGAAATAAATGGCGCTCAATTCCCAGATAACGCTGAATTGTATTTTATCGATTTATCCATTAACGGATGGGTCGGCCCTTACAGAAAACAATATTTTAAAAGCAATAAAAGTGTTGTGTCAGGGAGATTGAAAACGAAAAAGATTTTAATAGAATTTTCAATTCCGGAAGGTGACAAAACATCCATTCCCATTACAAAAACGGTTCCGCAATGGAAGTCGAAAAATCTGCCACTTTATCAAAAAAAACCAAAAATTCGACAAGGAAAGGAAAGAGACAGAAAAAATATTCTGCTAACAGGCTACTGGCCTCCATCCAATGAAAGTATTCGTCGGTTCAGCAGAAGTGAATTATTGAATCCTGATGGATGGATAGGTGAGGATTGGGAGAATCGGGGATACGACATCGTCTCATTTTTCCCCACTTTCAATCCACCGGATTGCTCCGACTGCGGTCAGGGAATGGGTAACTTGGAAGTAGATTATCAGGATACTTCTGAAGATTGGTGGAGTATTGTGGACAGCATTCAACCCGTTGCCATTATTACTTTTAGCCGGGGGTTTATCGATTATAGCTGGGAACTGGAATGGAAGTATTACAACCTGACGACCTGGTCCTATGATTTCACCCCGCCTTACCTGCCAACACCAAATCCACCTGATGACAGTGTGCCAATCAACACACAGCGCTACTCTTCCCTTCCTATGGATTCAATCATCGCAGCCATAGACTCCTCAGACCTGGGTTTAACTCCCTACATTGATTATACAAATGGGGCTGGTGGATACCTTTCTGAATTCATGGGCTACCACGGAGTTTGGCATAAAGCAAGGGAGGATTCTTCCAATACACCCTGTTATCTTGCCGGGCACGTTCATGTGGGTGGACTCATCGATTGGGTCACGGCACAAGAGGCCGCAAAAATCACATTGAGAGAAGTGATCAGGATCGCTGACCAATATAAGACTCTTTTGGGAGATATCAACCAAGATGGAACAGTTACAATCCTTGACATGCTAATGCTGATATCTCACATATTGAGTTTTTCACTCCTTGATATGGATGAAATTATTTTAGCAGACGTGAATTTTGATACAGAAGTCGATATCTACGATTTGATGATTATTTCAAATATAATAATGGGGATATAGAAATAATCCTATTGGTTTAACGTTTCAATACCGATAAAGAGGCGAAACCTTAATATCAATTTCATAATCACTGAATTCTTTTTTCAAATCCGCTTCGAGAGATTGGCGGCACTCGAGTATCTGGCCATGTGTCAAGACTTCTTTAACGTTTATCCCAATTAAAATTACATGGTGATTTTCCGTTTCAACGATTCGAATGTCATGAAAATCGGTGATCCGTTCATCATTTCCCCAATTTCGATCCAGGAATTCATTCACAACAATAACTAAGGGATTGTTCGGGTGTACTGGATCGATATGAACTGTCGGCCCAGCACCCAAGGATATCTCAAGTTCTTTCTCCACATTTTCAGAAATATCATGTGCATCTGCTGTAGTTTTATCAGCATCAATTTCAACATGGACACTGACAAATTTATCCTGCCCATAACTATGCACTGTAATATCATGGACTCCCAAAACGCCATCAATTCTCATAACAACTTGCCTGATGGATTCAACTTCTTCAGCAGTCGGCGGTTTCCCTATAAGATCGTCTACGGCATCTCTCGCGATGTCAAATCCGGTATAGATTAAAAAAAGTGAAACACCCAATCCAGCCCAACCATCAACAGCAGGATATCCATAAATACCTGCAATCATTGCAATAACCACCAACAGGCTGGAGATTGCATCTGTACGGTGATGCCAGGCATCGGCATGAAGAGTGCCCGATGCAACTTTAGATGAAA
>CAYNPR010000024.1:0-13876 GCA_964399115.1 uncultured bacterium
AGGTGTCCCCACGCATTATTGAGTCTGAAAGGAAGTAAAATTAATGAAGAGAAAGAGACGATCAGTTGCCGCTGGCACAATAGTGATTTTTGCTATAAAACGGGTGAAATAAAAGCTTGGATTAATGATGGCAAGATGAAGTTTTTCGCTAAAATAGATTCCCAAGCCAAAGAGATTGTAAATATGGAACAGACTCCGATGGATGTTTTCAAAACGCGGGTTATCGATAACTATGTCTGGGTAGGAATGGATCCAGATTATTAAAGTATGATAGACCTTCGAAGTGATACTATTACCCTTCCAACGGAGAGTATGATGCATGCCATTAACAATGTAAAACTGGGTGATAACGTATTGGATGAAAATCTCGCAATATTTCAATAATTTTTCTGATGCGTGATTTTAACTATTTATAAAGTTCTATATAATCATATCTCAATTGTAGGACTTTAATGATTTCATACTGGATCTCAGAATGGGTTTAGGTCAATTTTGTTGATATAGGCTTATTAGTGTTTTAAACTTTTTAAAAAGAAATAAACTCCATTCGTACTTTAATTCAATGTTAACTTTATCTCAGTCAGAAAAGAAAAAGAGACTATAGGATGAATAAAGTAACTCAATTATTTCTAATTATTTTAATTTTCAGCACGTATCTTCTTGGACAAGTGAAGAATGTTAACCGGAATAATTCCGAGGCCTTATCCGAGACACCACTTTACCCGATTCCTGCTGAAATGACCTTCGAAGAATACCAGGATATGAATCGTCGCATGTCGTTGGCTGTTGCTTGGTCAGCTATTCCAGTGCCTGGTGTAACCCACTTTTATGCCGGTGAAAAGAAAAAAGCCCGGCAACTGTTTTACATTGGCCTGGGCGGTTTGGCCTGTGTGATTGCAGGTGCTGGCTCAATGGAAGAGGGAACTTGGCCAGATACAACTGGTCTGGAGGGTGATTATGAAGAGATAGCTGGAGCTTGGTATAAAAAAGTACCTATTGGCAAGGAAGGGAATCAGATAAACTACAAGCTTGAAACGGTTAATAAAGAATCAAAGGGTTCCGGTGGAGTTTTAATAGCACTTGGGATACTTGTAATTGTAGGTGATTTTATTTATGATCGGATATGGGGTTTCCGAAAAATTGAGTTTAAGCGGGACCGTGTACGCTATAAATACGGTCAGCAACTTCAATTTTCGGTTCAACCTAAAATGGAACCGTTAGCCGGAGGTTTAGGTCTGAGTTTAAGTATGCAATTTTGATAATTATACTTCATTTCTAATTTTGGATATCTGTCGAGGTATTATTTCTTTTTCATTGTAATTTGTCACAATGAAATGGTGTACATTATTTTTTTTACTATTTTCTATTTCCTGTACTCAAAGTGATCCTGGTTTTGATCAATTAAGAAAGCACATGATACGAGATCAATTAAAAAGCAGGGGCATCCGGGATAATTCTGTTTTGCGTGTGATGAAAAGTGTGGAACGCCACAAGTTTGTCCCGGAAGAATACAAGGATCGTGCCTACGATGATGGTCCCTTGCCTATAGGGCATGGGCAAACCATCAGCCAACCTTACATTGTTGCTTATATGACCGAACAGCTCCAGGTGTCAAAAGACCATAAGGTCTTGGAAATAGGAACCGGATCCGGATACCAGGCCGCTGTACTGGGAGAACTAGCAGATCAGGTTTTTACAATTGAGATCGTTCCGGAGTTGGCTGAAGGTGCCAGGAAAATTCTGAAGGACTTAAAATACGGCAATATCGCAGTTCGTACGGGTGATGGATACAAAGGCTGGCCGGAAGAAGCACCTTTTGACAGGGTTATCGTGACCGCTGCCCCCAAGGAGATTCCCCAGGCGCTGGTTGACCAGTTGGCTAATGGTGGCAGGATGATCATCCCCGTTGGAAAACAGTTTTTTACTCAATATTTGTGGGTGATTGAAAAAGATAAAAAGGGTGTTGTATCTAAGGAAAAAATATTGCCAGTCCGGTTTGTTCCCATGGTCAAAGAATGAGATTTAATTATTCCTGAAGATCATGGTCTATTTTAAAATGAGAAAGATACTATTACTTTTGATGCCTTTACTGTGCTCGGCAAAAAATCTGACCCTTGAATCCCGCATCAACCCTCCGGCTCGTGAGCTCATGGATGTGGAAATTGTGGGTGATATCATGATGATTCCCGGGAATCTGGATGGATATGATTTTTATAATATTTCTGACCCTAAAAACCCCACACACCTTGCAAATATCGAAGTTCCAATGGGAAATAGAGCACTTTCCGGTTTTTGGGTTGCGGCCACGGAAGAGATCGCTTATTTCTCCAGCCGGACCAAAGGAAACGGATCAGCCATAGTCAACTACAGCAATCCATCGAATCCTATAATGATAGGCTCGCTTTCGTTTGCAGGCAGTAACGTGAATAATCCATCATTAGAGGGATTGGCTGTCTCCAATGGTCAGCTTGCGGTGGCCGCTCATGAGGATGGCGTTTTTATATTCAATATTGAAGATCCGGAGAATCCGGAATTGAGTTATGAACGCCCCTGTGAAAATGCCTGGGATGTGGCTTTTATTGATTCAAATCATATTGTGATTGGAAATGGAGAATCTGGTATAATACTGGAAGAAATATACTGCGAATCCGATTCATGTAGCGGTGCATCCTTTGAAACCTTAGGAGCGGTAAAGGATGTGGAAGTTCGGGATAGCCTGCTTTTTATCGCAGAAGGATCTGACGGCGTTTCAATATATAATGTTTCTGATATCGATAACCCTGTTTTTCTCGATTCTTATAATACGGAGGGGATGACCAATAAAATTGCCGTATTCGACACCAACAAGATTGCGGTATCGGACTGGCTGGGTGTAAAAATTCTTGAATGGACGGGCGAATCGCTTGAATTGGTGGGGTATAAAAGCACGGGAAAACGAACCATGGCCATTGCCGCTCGGGACAGCATGATTTATTCAGCGGAATGGCAGCATCTTCAAACTTTCACTTTTGGTGATATTGAAGATGCGGACATAGATATTGGTAGTTGGGATATTGCTTACCCCGCCTTGGAAATTGGAGAGAGTGATACCTTTAACCTAGTTGTTGAAAATAACGGTCAATTTCCCCTTGGATTCAGTACGCCATTCATAAACCATAGTGATTTCAATGTGTTGAATTTTCCTGAATACCTGGACGTCGAGGAAACAACCCTATCCCAGATAGTTTATACGAGATCAAACCAGAATGCATCCGGTGTAATGCAAATCACATCCAATGATCCTGATGAATCTGTGATTGAAGTTCAATTAGTGGGAAATTATGATGGGGGCATTGTAGGTGTTGAAGCACCGGATTTTTCTCTGCCCATTGTTGCAAATGGAGCTGGCAGTTTTACACTCAGCAACCATCAGGGACAAGTGGTGGTGTTGGCTTTTTTCGCTCCTGGATGACCCGTATGCAGTCCGGAGTTATCGGACTTTGAAACTGCCATTTGGCAAACCTATCTTCAGGACAGTGTCGTTGTTGTGGGCATTACAGCGGTAAACCAAAACCAGATCAACCAGTTTGTGGATGAAACTGGCATTACCTATCCAATATTACAGGATGAGCAGTCTGGGGGTGCCGGGCCTGGCGGGTTTGGCGGTGTGACCTACGATGATTATTACATTCCGAACCAGGGTTCGCCTTATCCTCGAGATTTCATCGTAGATCAAAATGGGATCCTGGTTTATGCCAATAATGAAGTGGACACTGAATATATGATATATATTATTGAGGATCTATTGGCTGGAGAATCCCTGCAAACCGATGAGATAAAAATCATACCAGCGCATTTGACCCTTTATCCGGCTTATCCGAACCCGTTCAATCCTTTAACACAAATCCAGTATGATCTGCCAGAGCAAACCCACGTATCCTTGGTGATCTACGATTTGCTGGGGCGGGAGATCAGGATGTTGGTTAGTAAAATTCAACGACCGGGCAGGTATATGATCCATTGGGATGGGTCCAATTCCGCCGGAATGCTAGTCGCATCCGGGATGTACATTTACCAATTGCAATCTCAAAACTTTATTACAACCAAAAAAATTATTTACTTGAAATAAAAAGGAATATCGCATGAATAAATCGCTAACGATCATGATCGCGTTTTTAACAGGTTTTCTTTTTGGATCAGAGTTCCAGGTTTTTTCCGGAGATATTATACAATTGGATTATGAAGCCTTGGGGTTCCGTGATTGTCCTGGCCTGGTGGACTCCTGCATTTACGTGTGCAGTGAGGGGAATACCAATCCCTGCCACCCGGAGAACCTCTATGCAATTGTTGTGGATTCGAGTACCGGGGATACTGTGACCCCCGGCTCCCGGTTCCGTATTCATTTTCCTTGGGAATATGCCGGGATGACTGCCGATAAGTTTACCATAACGGCATCGTGGCCGTGTTTAAGCCCTACAGCTGTGTTCGCTTCTGGTGATTATTCCTATTTTGATGTGATCGGGCATGAAGCTTGCCCGGGAACCGTCCAGGCTTCTATTTGGTATGGCGATGATTGTCAAGATGCAGATGGGAATATAGGTGCAGACTATTGTCTTGAGTTGGTAGGGAGATTCTGTTTCGCACCGGGAGACACTTTGGACTGGTCCGAGGATTCGGATCAGAGTATCAGTACGGATACCTGCAATGCCTGCTGGATGTCCTTACCGGCCTGGCAATATTATGATGATGGTGAATATGCCGATCCTTTACTTTCACCGGGAGATTGCGAAGCCTATGATCATTGTCACCACGATACACCGGACAATATTCTCTGCGGTGAAGGCTATTTAGATGGCGAAACTGCGGTATCTATTATCAAGGGAGATGTTCCAAAACGATTTACACTATATCCTGGTTACCCCAATCCTTTCAATCCTGTCACTACAATCCGGTTTGATATTCCTATCTCAGAGACGTTGAACGCAACGTCTCTGCATGTATTTGACTTAAATGGCCGCATGGTGGTATCCTTGATGGATGAGATGGTTGAACCGGGAAACTATGAGATAAAATGGGATGCTTCCAACTTTTCGAGCGGTATTTATTTCGTAAGGCTCATATCCAGCTCAAAGATTCACGCACAAAAATTGATTTTAATGAAATAAATTTTAACCATGCTGAAGTGGATTTGTATTATCAATCTTATGTCTGTTCTCATTGCAAAGGACAAATGGTACGATGGAAACCTGAAAGGCATCGATGAAATCTCCATCGCCATGAATCTGAAAGGTGTGGAAAATGAACTCTGGAAAAATAAAATATTGACCTTTGTCGAACTGGGTTTTAGCGAGGCCGATCTGCGGTTGAACAAAGACGCTCCCATGCCAAAACTCATAGTGGACATTTACATCGTTCAATCAGAAGAAAACCCCACTTCATCTTACATGATAAGTCTATCCATCTATAATTATACCGTTTCAGAATCGGAATATTTTAAATCCATGGCAGACTCCACTATCACGAAAAAATTTATGACAAATCGTATTTACGAAGAAAATGTGGTAGGACAAACTTCAAGCGAAACGATCTATGTCGAAATGGAAAAAGTTATCATTGCTTTAATCCAGCGATTTATGAATCAGTGGTATAGTGATAATCCACTGAGCCAATTTTAATTCAAAATCCTTTATACACTCTTTCTTTTACATATAGCCTAGAAGGTGTAAATTATTAAAAATGGGAATTACCACCTTTTGAAAAAATCGATACTTATTCGAGGAATCGTCGTTTTTTTATTGATGATGACGGCAAATGCCGAAAAGTCCACTAAAGTAGTATCCTTAAAGACGGGAAATCGCCTTGCGGTTCTTGAATTCGAAGGACAGGGCATTTCTGCGCCTTTGACGGCTTACCTTACTGAAGAATTCCGAACAACCATCCGGAAATTGAAAATTTTTGAAGTTCAACATGTCAATTCTACTGATAAGGTCAATATTTTTGGTCCAAAACCAAATGATTATTGGGATTGTTGGAGCGAACGTTGCGCCATCGAATTAGGGAAATTGCTGAAAGTTAACTATGTTATAGCGGGAGATATCCAAAACGAGTTAGATGACGAATTCCTGATCGTCGGCAGGTTATATTCGATTGACTTGGAAATGTTGACACATGAATTCTCGTTGGAAAGCAGCGGAATAACGGACAGTTTGCTTCTTGAAATGAAAAAATTAGCCTATGATGTGAGTGGCCTACCAATTCCAGATACTTTATCAGTCGATTCGGATACGTCACAGGTATCCGTCTTGGAAAAAACAAAAAATAAGGGTCTATGGCAAATGGAGATATATCTTCCGCCTATTCCGGGTAAAATCAAATCACTCCTAATGTCTACGGTGCTTCCAGGCAGCGGACAGATTTGGTCCAATAAAAGATATCCCGGATATGCATTTATGAGTACAGAAGCTACCATAGGACTGACAGCCCTGGTTGCTTATTTGCAATACAATAGAGTTTGGGGTGGTTTTGAAAGAAACTACCAATCATATCAACAAAGCACAGATCCTCATACTTTGCAGGAATTAAGGCCTCAGGTGATTCAATATGCAGATGATTCACGCAGGTATAACGCTATCATGAAGAATCTTCGAAATGTAGGGATGTCCATTTGGATCATAAATATGTTCCATGCCTATCTTGTAGGTCCGGAGGATGATTTTTTTGATGGTGATTTTTTCTTTGATTTGGAGTATGATCCAGAAGTAAACCAAGTCCAGGCAAAATTCAATTTTTCTTTTGAATAGAACAGGTTTTTACTTTTTAGCCTTTATGGGGCTTCTCCTTTTTTCTTGTGAGGATGCAGAATATTCCCTGGATAATTCATTTGATCCGAAAAATTTGGGCTTGGATCCTCCCGCCTTGTTTTTCCATCCAACGATAGTCAATGTAACAGTGGGTAATCCTATCGAGATTGACTTATATAGCTATAATATGGATCCTACCGCAGCCGCTTATCTGAAAATAAAGTATGATCGAACTATTGTAAAGCTGGGACCAGACACTGTGGTAGCAGGTGATTTTTTTCAGGGAGATAATGAGCCATTTTTGTATTGGGAAGAAGACTCATCATATCTGGATATTTACCTATACTATTTACCAGATATGAATTCCGATCAAAGCAGTGGCGGGACCTGGTCATTAGCAAAAATCCAATTTATTGCAGAACAAACAGGTGAATTTCAGTTGAAATATATAACAGAAGCAGATGCAGAAGAAGAGCCTTATACAGAACTTCGAAATGCCAATAATGAACCTGTAATCATCAATGATTTTGGAACTGGATCAATCAATGTCGAATAGAGCTATAATAGGCATCATAATATTTATTATTAGTACGCATTTGTGGGCCCAGAATTCAATTTATACCACCCGTGCTTGTGTTGATTCTGTGATCGCGTCTTTACCATTTTTTGACACAAAAACTTTAGATGATACCATGGGCGATGATTGGAATTTTCAAGATGTTAGTTACAATGATAGTGTTGATTACGCATATGAAATCACACTAACTACTCAGAGAAACCTTTATGTAGACACTTGTGATACTCTTACAAATTTTGATACTATCTTAGCCATAAAAGATGAATGCGGTAATGATGTATCAATAATTGAGTCGGATGATGGAACTGTGGATTTTTGCCCTGAAGCGAGTGTGGAACCTCCAAACTATGCTAGTATCATTGATAGTGTCACCTTACAAGCCGGTACATATTATATTATCTTGGATGGATGGTCGGGTGCAATGGGAGATTTTGCAATTGCGGTTGGAACACTTCCAGAGATCATAGGCTCAGTGATTGCATCGGATGATAGCTACCTCGAGATTCATTTCAGTGAAGGTATGTACACAGAAGCAACGGGAGAGGGCCCTGTCGTGGCATCTGATTTTGAATTTATCTTTGATCAGAATGGTGGTACTGCCACAGGCGTGACTATTAATACTTTAACCAATGGATCTGGTCAATCTTTAACGGGAGGGGAAGATACAATACGTTTTGTCATAAATGTAGAAGGTGAATCCACTGGTCTTGAGCAAATTACGATCCGCACGCAAACAAATTCCTCTATCTTTAATTCTTTTGGCATAGGGCTTCTTAGAAGCGTATCTATTGTTCAAAATCTATCCGATCTAAATCTGCCAATTTTGCTCTCTACGGTTCCTGAGGATGAATCTATAGATATTGCAATCAATTCAGAAATTACTTTGGAGTTTTCTGAGCCTATCCAAAATAGTGATGGAGCGAACATAAATGATGACAATGCTGAAAATTCTATATTTTTAAAAAATTATGGCACAAATGAAAGTTTGAGTTATACGTTAAACACACTTAATAACACCAATTTTACTGTTGTTCCTGATAGTGTTCTACCAGAATATTCTTATATACAGATTATTTTATCAAATATACAAGATACCAATGGAAACAATTTTGGGAGTACTACTTTTCAATTTCGAACAGCAGATGAAACACCGCCAACTATTGCGTCAAGCGCACTTGCAACTTCGAATGAGTTTGTTACTTTGAATTTTAATGAAGCTATATATAGTACTGATACTGGCTCTGGCGCTATCACCACAAATGATTTAAATCCTAATTTTGTAGGTAGTGCAAGTTGCTCTAACCTAACAATGATAGGTATCTCAAATTCTAACGGTAATGCCTTAACGGGGGGCGAAACAACAGTCAGAGTTACTTTTACCCTTACTGGACCGCCAACAGGTGATGAAACAATACAATTTAACCCTAACGATGGTGCGTCTATTTTTGATGCCGCTGGAAATCCTATGTCAGCGGATGAGGCCACAAATCTTATGCAAATTAATCCATCTGCTGGAATGGAAAGTGCAGAAATTGATACTGTTAGTAATGAATTTGTAGATCTCGAATTTTCCGCACCTGTTTACGGAAATGAATCAACGACTCAGCCTGTCTATGTAACCGACTTCGGTATTGAGATTAATTCCAACAATGGAGAAGCAACAAGTGTGATAATAGACAGTCTTAAAAAAATTAGCGGTGAAGATTTAGTTGGAGGAGAGGATACAATACGGATATATATGAGCTTTAACCCTGAACCAAGTGGTGTAGAAACTATTACAATTTCACCGTCGGGAGAGTTCAGGATTTTTAGCCAAGATGGTGTGGCTATACCACAATCAGAATCGATCGGGCCCATCAACCTTATAGATCAAAGTCCCCCTAGCGCTGAAATCAGTATTGAAGAGGGTTCCATAAATGTAGATGAGAATGAGCCGATACAGATATATTTTGATGAAGCTCTTCAAATTCCGGAGGACACGATTGCATTTCTAGATTCCTTAGAAGAAAATCATATTCGATTGAGAAAAGAGGACAATCAAGGTGACATTATTCCTGTTGAACTTAGTATTACTGGGAGTCCACCTATATTAAGTATAACTCCAACTCTACAATTAGGTAGTGAAGAAACTTATTATTTTTTATTCAACGCAACATTGCAGGATATGCTAGACAATGGAGGTGAAATTTCTTATGAAATAACTTTTACAATCAGGGATTATCTTTCGCCTTTTGTTATTGATTCTGTTTTTGAAAATAATTCATACATAGACATTACTTTCGATGACGAAATATATGGTACTCCATACGCAATAGGCGCGATTGATGAAAATGATTTTAGGGTTGAGATAGCTTCAGACATTGTAGGATATACTAGCAATATAACAAGTGTTACCGATGTAAACAGTAACTTACTTATTGGCGGAGAACAAAATTTTCGGATTAATCTGGAATATAATTTTACACCATCTGGTGCAGAATCACTCGTTGTAGCACCATCATTTGGAAGAACTATTTATGATGAAAGTGGAAACCAGATGGATGATACAGAATTCCTAGGTGAATTACTAAAGGATGAGTTGGTGCCAACGATTGAAACAATTTCTCTTCCACATAACTCCTATGTTAATTTGAGGAAACCTACAATTCTAGAATTCGGTTTCAGCGAACAGATTGAAACTGAAAATATAGACTATAGTGTCACGTCAAAATACGCTGCAACAGTCCCTATAGACCCTGTTTTCGATTCTGATGGTGATACACTTATCATTACTTTGAGTCCGCAAGGGGTTAACAACACCAATCTAACAAGTTTTGATTCTATATCTATTCAGTTTGATTATTTCGAAGATACTTCGGGCTTGACGGGCGTTCCGATTTCATTTAATTATTTGACTCCCATGCTGGCTGACTATAATCTCGACACTGTGATCAGTTATGCCGACCTTGAAATATTACGAGTAGCCTTTAAGGATGGCGATGAAGAATATGAACTAGGCCCCGCTACGGGTGTAGCCCCTCAGTTTATCCTAGACCCTGATTCGAAATTTGATATTGAAGATGGAATGGTATTTATGCAAATGTGGTCCTGGTTCCAAGCTAATTATGGGGAAATAATTGATGATACAGAATTAGTTGGCCGTCCACTTAACTTAATTTACCAGGGTAATAAAATTTTATTTATCCTGGATGAGTCTTCACTATCCGGACAATTCCAATTTTCATATAGACCGGGATCTTCGCCTGTTATATTGAACCATAGAGTATCGACTCCCGACAGATTTTTTATTAAGAGTCACCATACTGAAAAGGGTTTCTCATCTCTGGCGTTTTCTAGAAGCCAAAGCGTGGAAAATGATACCATTCAATTACTAATTCCGGATGAAGATGATGGCTTGGCATTATACTATGAAATTTCAGATGGAAATAATTCTATTTTACAAAAAGGTGTTATGGATATTAATCCAATATTGATTCCACAAACTTTTACTCTATATCCTGCATTTCCTAATCCATTCAATCCATCCACAACTATATCATTTGATATTCCAGAAAGTGAACCAATTCCATCAGTGTACCTAAATATTTATGATTTACGAGGAAGACTTGTGAAATCGTTGATTAACGGTGCTAAGATGCCGGGGAAATATTTTATACAATGGGATGCATCCAATTCGGGAACAGGGATCTATTTTGTTCATTTAATATTTGGGAATACTGTGAAGACTCAAAAAATACTTCTTCTTAAGTAGAAATCTGACTCGTTGCATTCAATTGAAAACTCAAGGTACATTTCGCTAAATATGAAAAAACTTCAGACATCTTCAGAACTCCGGAAGCAGTATAATCCAGTTGAAATTCTGGATTCCATCGAAAAAACTTATCAAAAAAATATAGATAAGCTCCGATCGTCTCTTGCTCATTCAGACAGCCCTCTGTTAAAATATAGTCGAAGCAAACAAATATCTCTTCTGGAATCGAATTCAAATTATGATAATGAACTGGTTGATGATATTGCATTACTGTTGAAGGATACGGTTTACTTTATGACCCTGAAAAAAAAAGAACGAACCAGGGTTACCCAGCAAATGAGGACTTTTTATCATAATCTGCTGAATAACCAACTTTCTCGTATAAATTTTCTTTTGGAGGATTCCGAAATTGGTCTACTTAAAATTGGCAAGGATCTTCATTCAACCCATAAAGGGATCAAACAGGTAAAGGAAATACTGCAACACGTTAAAAATGATCTTGAAATAGAGTTAGAATATTTTGAGATCGTTTCACGCGCTGGTTATCTTTCAGGTCTCCAAGTTTCTATGGGTCAATTTTTTAAGACGTTAATGATTTTAGGAATGGCTCAAAAGGACCAGATCACTTTGGCTCAACGATTGTTTAATGATTTTCAGGTAGATTGGAAAGAAGGTGACCGTGAAAATATCAAGGTATCATTACAGGAGCCTGCTCTCTCTCATTATGAGGCATTGCAGATGGATATTCAGCGTACATATTCTCCTTCAATTTCAAAGATGCTTACTGATGATCTTTTATCAGATATTTCTGGTCATGCCCGAGCTATGCGAAAAAAAATGAGAAGATTTTAATTGTTTAATTTATTTTCTTTTTTATAGGTCAGATTCCACATAGTGAACATATTGAATTACAATAGTGGAGAAATGGTCAAGACGGGTGTACCTTTTGGTTCAGCTTTCGCGATGTCCATTTCTTTCAATATGAACCATTATGTTATCTGGGCCATTATTCACGGTCCTTTGTCCTGAATCGATGTAATCTGGTATTTATACAGAGTAAGATGGATAAGGCTTTACAGAAACAAAAAAGATTCAAAGATTGCTGGTGTGTGTACAGGGATTGGCGATTATTTTGAAATTGATCCTGTGATTGTTCGTCTTTTATTTATATTGGGATTGGTTATGGGAGGGTCTGGACTTATTCTGTACGTTATTGCTTGGATTGTTGTTCCGATGGGCACAAAAGAAGAAATCTGAATTTTTCACGAATTATCCTACATTTCCGCCTTAAAATAAAAAAGATATGATTGAAAACCGTGATTGAATTACACATTCTTTTATTTTATGCCGGGTTCAGGAAATTGAAATCTGTCCAATACTGAATCATGTTTAAATGTTATTTAGCACTTTGTAATTCAAATTATTATAATCAATGATATGAAAGACAAATTTCTTTTGGATTCTAATATCACTTTTCTAAATCATGGGTCATTTGGTGCCTGCCCAATACCCATTGTCCAGGATTATCGGGACTGGCAGGAAAAATTGGAAAATCAGCCTGTTTATTTTATGTCGGAAATCCTCTTTGATGCCCTGAGGAAATCCAGGATTTCGCTTGGTGAATTTGTGGGTTGTGATGAGGATGAGATTGTTTTCTTTCCAAATCCCACTACAGCGGTAACAAACGTGATTTATAATCTCGATCTTCAACCTGGTGATGAAGTATTGATGTCAAACCATGAATATGGAGCATTGGTTCGTGCCTGGACCGAATGGGGGAAAAAAAGTGGAGTCTCGATCATACAGCAGGAGATTCCAATTCCAGTTACGACTCCAAATGAGTTTGTTGATTGTTTCTGGCAAGGTGTGACATCGAAGACAAAAGTAATTTTTCTGTCACATATCACTAGTTCGACAGCCTTGATCTTCCCTGTGGAAAAAATTGTATCCATGGCCGGTGAAATGGGAATACTTACCATCGTTGATGGTGCTCATGTTCCTGCCCATATCCAACTGAACATTCGCAGATTAGGATGTGATTTTTATACTGGCGCTTGCCATAAATGGCTTTGTGGACCGAAAGGGTCATCTTTTCTGTATGTAAAAAAAGAATGTCAGGCATGGATAAAGCCAGTTGTGTACAGCTGGGGGAAAGAGGGCGCTGATCCCGGACCGTCGGAATTTTTACAGGATTTTCAATGGCAGGGTACGCGGGATATGTCTGCTTATTTAACAGTACCAATCGCTATCGAGTTTTATCAGAATGAGATTAAAAAACGACAATCCCAATGTAGACAACTCGTTCGGTATGCTGCCAAAGAATTTGAGAATATATTAAGAACCGATCCCATATTTTTGGATGATGATTGGATTGGTCAAATGGTCAGTTATCCGCTTCCAGCCTTATGTCCAGACAATTTAAAGGAAAACCTTTGGGATGAGTTTCAAATTGAGATACCAGTTTTCCAGTGGGAAGATATGCAATTTATCCGAATTTCCATCCAAGTGTATAACTCCAAAAAAGATATTGAACATTTGATGAGTGCATTGGATTCGCTGATTTAAATTCGCCTTATATAGATTCATGATTAAGACAGTTTTACATCGTTTGCTCCTTGCACTTGTTTTGTCTTCGGTGTTTGGACAGAGAATACTGCTCATCACCAAGACGGATGATGTTTTTTCGTCGTCTAACATATTTACCATAAAAAAAAAGCGGGTGGTTTTCTGGGATAATAAGATTGTGCTGACGACGGTTCCAATACGTAG
>CAYNPR010000025.1:0-13483 GCA_964399115.1 uncultured bacterium
CCGGACTATCAGGATGCCTGTATGTACGATGGCTCCTACACCCTTGAGATGTATGACGCTTACGGGGACGGCTGGAACGGAAACATGTGGGAGCTTTGGGTAGATGATTCATTGGTTTTTTCAACAACGCTGGAAAGCGGGGACTATGGACAGGCAAGCTTTGTCTTTGGAGAGACCGAAGACGTACTTGGCTGTACCGATCCGGAAGCCGTCAACTATAACCCCGATGCTACGCTGGACGACGGTTCATGTTATTATGATGGTGATTCCTGTAGCATTGCTTTACCCGCTATTGTGGGTTTAAACCCCGCTACGGGCGCAGACCAATGGTTCTCCTACACTGCCACCATGAATGGTTCCATATTGGCAACCACTTGTTATGAAGGCCAGTGTGAAGACACAAGGGTAGAAGTATACTCTGCGTGTCCGGAAGACGGTGGAACCATTATTGCAGAAAGCGACGACGCAATGTGTATGGATGCCACGGGATGTACGAACTATGCATCAGAAGTTGAATTTGATTGTGTTGCTGGTGTGACATATTACTTTTTCTGGGACGATTTCTGGGGACCTGGAGCGTATGAATGGCTCCTTGATGAGTCACCACCCCCATCATCTCCACAGGATCTGGTGGCTACTGCCGATCTTGAGCTTGTTACTCTGACCTGGGAAGGGCTTAACCCCAATGGTCGTAGCGGCAGCTCCTTTCAAGGCTCACCAGCTGGCAGCAATATTGTCGACGACTATAACCAGTCTCTCGAAAAGAAAGAGAACAACGCGAACCGTACGCCAATACGCAGCGTCACCCTGGACAAAGTTTACAGCTATGCCCAGCTGACGGGACGCAACAACGCTTCCCGAGACGCTTCCGTTATTATGACGCTTTATGATTCTTATGGCGATGGTTACGACGGAACCGGTTATATCACGGATACGTCCGGTACAACCGTTTACGCCGAGTTTCCAGGAGGTTGGACCGGATATGAGTCCGCCTATGGCCCCTATGACCTTGCAGACGGTTTGTACATGGTCTGGTTTGAAGAAGCCAGTTGGGCCTATGAGACCACTTGGGAACTAACGGACGCTTCCGACAGCACGGCTGTCATCGCTTCGGGTAGCGTAGAATCGCCTGGCTATTTTGCCATTGGCGAGAACGCCCCCATGGCAAATCTGTCTTTTACGGACATTTGGTATGATCATGAAGGAGACGCCGTTGTGACGGAACTCATTAATGACGGAGACATGGATGCAGGTGGTTTTTACGTTGTGTATTATTTGACCTACGCAACCAACGACACATGTGGAAATGCGTACTATGATGGTTATACTTGGGTTGATGGCATTCCTCAGGGTGGAACAGCCGTGGTGGCTCTCGGACCCGGCATATTGGATTACGTGGGCGGCTACGGTACCTATACCTTTGGCGCTTTTGCCGACTATCTCTGTGCCGTTTCCGAAACCGATGAAACAGATAACACCATTGAAGAAACCATGACCTTGTCGGATCCAAACGAAGGCATTGTATGGAACATTTATCGTTCCGATGATGGCGCGGATTTTGCAATGTTGGGCACCGCAGAAACGGACCCAACCTATGCAGACCCGTTTCCGGGTACGGACGGCTTGACGGAATACTGTTATTACGTCACCCAAATCATGGCGGACGAGATGGAATCGGATACGTCGAACCACGCGTGTGCATCACCGGTTGCACCGGTTGATCTTCCGATACCAACGGACCTTGTTGGAGAAGCGGACGGTTGGCAGGTTAACCTATCGTGGACACCACCGGATCTTTCCGGTTTTGATCCTGGAATGGCGCAGTCGTTTGAAGGCGACAAGGAAGACGATCCGTCCATGTACATCGATTATGATCCGTCGGACTATCCGGACATGACCCGACAGGGTGGAGACACGGATGCCGACGCAACGGTCGTAGATGGGCTTCCATACAGCGACACGGGAACAACTCTAGGATACACGGACGACTACGATGAAGTGTGTCCATACACCGGCAGCACGTCTCCGGACGTCGTTTATTCCTTTACTCCAGATGCCGACGGTATTATGAGCGTTGACCTCTGTAGCGATGGAAACTTCTATGATACGAAGACCTACGTTTACGAAAACGATATGGGTAACCTGGCAGGAACCGTGGCACTTGGACCAAACAGCGCGTGTAATGACGATTTTTGTGCCAATGCCAACACCAGTTGGGCAAGTTTTATTGGTGACGTCATCATAACTGCGGGCAACACCTATTATATAGTCATTGACGGTTATGGTGGTGATGCAGGTGATTATGATCTCTTGCTGGATGAAGTAGCCCCACCGAGCCCTCTATTGGGCTACAACGTCTATCGTGACGACGTCATAGTCGGCAATGCCGATGGTGATGCTGATCAATACACGGAATTTGTCACGGAAGTTGGAACCTATGATTACTTCGTGACCGCCGTATACGATATCTATGGTGAATCCAATCCCAGCAATACGGTCTCGGTTGAAGTTGAAGGTGCAGCACCAACCTGTAATGCTCCGCAAAATCTGACTGCCGAATCAATGGGTAACGACGTTTCTCTTTCTTGGGAAGCACCGGCAGGAGGTTCAGGATGGCTCCATCATGATAATGGTGAATCCACCAACTCGATCGGCACAGGCGCTGCGGCTGAATTTTCAGTGGCGGCCCGTTTTGGTCCAGAGCACTTAATGGACTACAATGGAATGTCGCTGACACAGATTCAGTTCGTACACGCCGTAGCCGAAGCATCCTATCAGGTTGTTGTCTGGACGGCAGAAGTGGGTGGGGCACCAAACGTTATATCCGAAACCGATTGGATCCCTGGAACCGATCTTCCTGTTGGCGAATGGAATATGGTGGACCTTACGGAAGCCATTACCATAGATTGGTCACAGGAACTGTGGTTCGGTTATAACATCAACACCCCATCCGGATATCCCGCCGGTTGTGATTCGGGTCCAATGGTTCCCGGATACGGCGCCAAGATACTTTGGGGTGGTGAATGGTTTGATCTCACTGATCTTAATGCCGCATTGGATTATAACTGGTCGATTCAAGGTTTTGTGGATTCATCCCCGGGACGCAGTATTGCTTCACTGGGAACGATTGATTCCCCGACCGTGGGCCTAGATCCCGATGCTGAGTTTAACGCACAGAGATTCCCTGAACCGATAGAGGTAACGATTCCATTGTCGCGCAGCTTGGTTAATTACAGGATTTACCGCGATGGTGAATACTTTATGTCTACTACTCCTGAAATGACCGCATACGACGATATGGACGTTCCTTGGGGATCACACACCTATTTCGTTACGGCAAATTATGACGATTCAGAAGCTTGTGGTGAATCAGATCCTTCGAATGAAGTGGAAGTTTACCTTGAGAATGGCGCACCACTTGGATTTTCACTGATTTCTCCACCAGACGGTTTCGAATTGTTTGTGAATGAAGACAACCAAGATGAACAGGTTGCATTTATCTGGACAGCTTCAGCTGATCCCGACAACGACCTCGTTCAGTATTTTCTTGTTTCGGATGGAGTAGTGGGAGAAGACACCGTAGAGAACGTATACCCAGGAAACGAATTGGGTAATTCAGGTTTTGAAGATGGTTCCAATGAGAACGCTAATTATCCAGTTGGCTGGGACTTGTATCCTGACAACGTGAATCACCTTGTTTTTGAAACAGGTTGGGACATGTATGGAGATCCTCCGTATACTTTCGAAGCATACGAAGGAGACCATTCATTGTTGATCTGGGGTCTGTACAATGGCGTACAGGGCAATGAAAACAACGTTTTCCAAACTTGGTCTGATGGTTCACTTGAACCTGGAACGGAGTTCTCGGTAAATGCTTGGATGATGACGAATGAGTATAACTCACTGAGTCAAGGCGGTAACTATGCCGTTCTTTTTGCCAAGTACTTTGGTGCCGGTTGGTCATGGATTGGAATGGAAACCAGTGCCGCATTCGACGGAACATACTCCGATAATGACTGGCACAACTTTCAGTTTGATGCAACGGTTCCAGACGGTGCTGAAATCGTGCAGGTGGGCGTGATGATTGTACAGGCGGACGACAATTCCCACGGTACGGTTTACGTAGATGCTTTCCATATGCATATGCCAATGCTCCAAACGGGACTATTTATCCCGTACGGCGAGATGGCGGAAGACGCATTGGAAGACACCGTGTCCACGGTGGTTTACCTGTGGGACGTTTGGGCATGGGATGGCTGGGACGGCACTCCATCCAACGATGGACCCAGAACGCTGACCGTTGACGTAAGCGCTCTATTGGGCATCGACGGAGACGGCTATACTCCAGACGTTTTTGCACTGCATAACAACTACCCGAATCCGTTCAACCCCATTACGAATATCACATATGACATTCCTGAGGTTTCGGACGTTACGCTTGATGTATTCAACGTTGCGGGGCAAAAGGTTCGTACCCTTGTTCAGAAAACCCATGAGCCTGGGCGGTACCGCGTTGTTTGGGGAGCAACAAACGACTATGGTCAAACCCTGTCTTCCGGTATGTATTTTTATCGTATTCAGGCGGGTGATTTTGTCAGTGTGAAGAAGCTTATTCTGATGAAATAAGATTCTTGTCACTGGTGTTTTTTAGCCAAAAGGGGCTCGGGTTTCCGAGCCCCTTTTTATTTATATAAAAATTGAATTAAAAAAACTTGCACCATGTTTTGTTTTGTTGTTAATTATTACGTGCGTAGGCAAAAACCTATGCACACTGACTTGTAACAATCATAAATAAGGAGTTGAACTATGCAACGAAACAGCGTCAACAAGGTGATCCTGGTTGGAAACCTGGGTCAGGACCCCGAAGGCCGATTTACCCCTCAGGGCACAGCCGTAACCAACCTAAGTGTAGCCACCAATGAATCTTGGAAAGACCAGGGTGGCGAGATTCAAGAACGAACCGAATGGCATCGTGTGGTCATGTACGGCCGAATGGCGGAAACAGCCAATGAATACATGAGCAAGGGCCAATTGGTGTATGTCGAGGGCCGTCTTCAGACCCGTGAATGGGAAGATAAAAACCAGATCAAGCGCAAGACGACTGAAATCAGATGTGATTCATTCACAATGCTGGGCAGAAAAGGAGATAGCGCTCCACAATCCACCCCAAAAGGCGACACCGCGCCGGACGACGACCTTCCTTTCTAGGCAATTAAGAGCAGGGAGGAGGTAATTCATCCCCGCTCCATTAAAGTTTTGGAATTGAATTTCATAGAATGGCAAACCCCGATTATTTAAAAACACTTTCACCAAGGCCATTCTGGTTTAGAAAAACACTGGGTTTTCTTGCTCTGTTTTTTGGATCTACGATTGTAAAGATAAAAACAAGCGGTAAATGGAACCTGCCAAAAACCGGACCCTATATACTAGCCTGTAATCATTTCAGCTATATTGATCCCCCGTTTTCTGTGTATGCGGCACAGAAGCCAATTAGTTTTCTAGCCGCCAGCGACGAACCCATTAAATGGTACTTCATGTGGGCGCCGCACCTTTATGGTTTTATTCCAATTGACCGAAATGTTTTAGCGCCTTCGACAATCAAAAAAGCAAAAAAGGCTCTTAAAAAGGGCGAAATCCTTGGAATCTTTCCGGAAGGTACATCCATGTCTTCCCATTTAAGAAAACCCAAGAATGGGGCCGTATTTCTATCCACTATCGAAAAAGCGAAAATTGTTCCTATGGGAATACATGGAGCGGATACCGCATGGAACGATCTTTTCAGGGGTATTCGGCCAAGGGTATTCGTCAATATTGGAAAACCGTTTGGACCTTTTGAGATTGAAGGGGTAAAAAGTGAAAAAACAAAGAAACTGGATGAAATCGGGAAAGAATTGATTTGTAGAATTGCCGCACTTCTTCCATCGAATAAACACGGATCTTATGCCGGGGAAAAACAAATTATCAAATATCAAAAGGAAAATGGTTTTTATCCGTAAAAAATCAAATTAAAGTAATATTTTTTGTCTTTAAAATCAGATAAAGGCCAAAAAACACAAACGGTCCGCCCACCAACGCACCAATCGGAACGTTTTCTCCAAAAATTATTATCCCAAATATCGAAGCTAAAACAGGTTCTCCCAAGGGCACCGAAGCAACGGATGTGGGTGGGATATATTTAAGCGCATAGTTAAATAGATTATGTCCCAGAATTGAAGGAACAAACCCCAAGAAAAGAAACCAGAGAAGATGCTGCAACTGGAAGTCACAAATTGAATCACCTCGTAAAAATGAAAAAATTAGTATCGTTCCGGCGGCAACTGAAAATAACGATCGTCCATAAATTACAATACCCGTATCATCTCTTATTTTTTTAGCTATGATCCAGGTAAGCGCAAGAAATAAGGCACTGAGGAGCGAAATGCCATTCCCAAATAATGAATTGATTCCATTATCTCCGGAACTAAAATTTATGATGCCAGCTCCAGCCAATGCGAAAACCAACCCAAGAAAAACGTGTTTTTGAATTGGGTTGCCTTGGCCATAAACAATAATGGCCGTAAAGACAGGCCCCAACGTTGCGAGAAGAGTCGAGTTTGCGATGGAAGTGTTTTTAACCCCAATAAAGAAACACGCAAAATGACATCCAAGTAAAACACCGGCCAAAGCTGTTCTTTTCCTGTTTTCAATCGAGAGTTTTTCTCTAACAGAAAAAAAACTGTAACCCCACAGCATCCCGCCCGCAAATAATAATCGCCAAAAAGCCATGGTCAAGGCAGGAACAACGGCTAGGTGTCGGATAACCAAAGACGTTGAACTGACTGAAACCAAAGCCAGAAATAAAATCGAGATCAGCCGGAGAGACAAGAAATTATCTAGGAAAATCGCTTAAAATGGACGCCACACAAGCAGTGAGCTTTTTGGCATAGGGAATATGAAGAAATTCATTTGGTCCATGTGCGTTGGCACCCGGGCCCAGTACGCCGGTGATTATAAACTGTGCTTTCGGAAATTGTTCACCCAACATGGCCATAAAAGGAATAGTGCCGCCCTCACCAAGAGAACATGAGAGCTCCCCGTAAAATATTTTAGATGCATTATTTACAGCCTCGGATAGCCACTTTTCCGTTTCTGGTGCATTCCACCCTGATGCGGGTTCTTCAAAATGAATAGACACGGTAGCGCCGTATGGTGGGTTTTCCGTCAATATTTTTTTTATGGCATCTTGTGCCTTGAGATGGTTCACTGTGGGCGGGATCCTCATGGAGAGCTGTAGCTGAGTATAGGGGCGCAGCACGTTGCCTGCATTGAAGGACGGAGGCAGGCCATCCGCTCCAACCACAGACAAGGCAGGACGCCAGGTGCGACGAAGAACGCCCTCTATGTTATTGTCCGTCGATGGCCGCATCGAACCTTTCATCGGAAATTCTTCCACCACCTCGTTTCCAAGAATGGAAATAAGGTTTTCTACTTCTTTAATACGATATTCTGGGATATCCGCGTTCAATTCATCCAATAAAACTTTACCTGTTTTTTCGTCTTCCAATCTGGATAAAAGCTGCCGTGCGATTCGAAAAGAAGATGGAACGTGTCCACTGGCGCCGCCTGAATGCACACCCTCGGTGAGAACGTCGATGCGAAGGGAGCATCCAATCAATCCCCTTAGGGACGTTGTGGTCCAGAACCGTCTATAATCACCGGCACCGGAATCCAAACAAACAACAAGGTCCGGTAAACCAATAACGTCAGAACATAGATCCATATAATGAGGGAGATCCGGCGAACCGCTCTCTTCACAGAATTCGATTAAAATCAAGATTCTTGGAAGAGAAACGTTTTGATCCTTAAGTGCATTTACCACACAAATTGAGGAAAAAAGCGCATATCCGTCATCTGCGCCCCCTCGCCCATAAAGCTTGTCATCCTTCATCACCGGTGTCCAAGGGCCCATTCCATCGTTCCAACCTTCCATTTCGGGCTGTTTGTCCAGGTGCCCGTACATCAGAACGTTTCCATCTTGATCACCAGGTATGTCTACCAAGATCAAAGGTGTCCTATCCTTGGATGTTTTGACAGACAATTCTGCATTTTCCGGCATATATTTATCGGTCCAGTCGGCGGCAAGCGTGAGCACGCGTTCCATATGACCGGATTTTTCCCAATCGGGATCAAAGGAGGGTGATTTATTTGGGATTTTGATGTATTCAAACAAGGTGGGGAGGATGTGGTTGTCCCAGAAGGCGTTAATTTTATTTTGCAGCAAATCAGCGTTCATGTTGATTCCATAGTTTAATGGTTGAAAAAATATAAAAAAACCAAATCACGAACAAAGCGCCAATACAAACAAATGGTATGAGAAACTTTTATTAACGTTTTTATTATTTTCTTCCAATTTGCCCTATTCCTTTCTTGATTTATTTTTCCATTCCCGATATTGATTCACTAGGCTGACGGCATTGTCCATATTATCATTTGAAGCGGTTGAGAAGGCGAAACGGGTCTCATCACCACCCCACCTGATTAAAGGAAAATCTCGTTTCTCACCAAGGTATTCTCCGTTTGTCTTCATGAGAGATTCTTTGAAGCCGTCATCATAGTAAAAATAAGAGGAACACTCGTTGTTAGCATCCTTGTGAAACCCCAATGAATCTGAAGATTGTGTCGTAAACGTCATTTTGCCCACAAGAACGCCATTTTCAATATAAAGCTCTTTTTCTATGTTCTTAAGGTGTTGGTTTTCATCTACGAGCGCATCTCCCAAGTAGTAATCATTGATTAGTTGCTGGAAATCAATCTCACGGACGTCTTTATCTTCTTCTGGTCTTGAAATAATATTTCTATAGGTTATTGTACCCACCCAGCCGCCATCGGGGTTGATGGTAAATTCATAGTCTTTGTATTCAACATCTAAACACCCCACGGCAAGCATCATAAATGCAAATAAGATATTTATTCTTTTGTTCATTGGATTGTTCTTATGACTTATGGTTTGATAAAATCTACCCATCATACCATAAACAAAAAACCTCACAAATCCGCCAATAGAGGACAAATGGTGGGGCTTGATGTCGTGAAAAAACCCATTATGTTTCTAGGGCAACGCTCTTTTATTTTACCATATCACCGAACCTAGACAGTCTCCGGTAATATCCATTCTATATTTTGTTTCTCAATTAAAAGAAAATATATTTTTTACAATAAAAAAGAAAAATAGACATAATTTTTTACATGATTTTTCAGTTCCGAAATATAATAGTTTTATTATTGTTTCTGTCTTTTGTTTTTTCCCGGGATATAGATTATTTGGATTTTCAGGTTAATGTTTTCGATAATCCGTATCCAGGAAATATTTTTATACATACGATGGGCTCTCAACCAAGGTATATGGCGGTATTAGACCACGCACTGAACCCATCGTGGTTTATTAACAGCGGCCCCCTGGGCCTTGATTTTAAGGTAAGTCAAAATAAATTATCTTACTTTAATAGGCCAGACCAATCATGGATCATTCTAAATGAACACATGGTTGAAATAGACACCTTAAGATGCACAGGCGGTTATAATGCAGATTATCATGATATTCAAATCACGAGCGAAGGCGGCTATCTATTACAGGCTTTTGATTCAATATTTATTGATATGAGTGAAATTATTGAAAATGGAAACCCCAACGCAATAATACATTTATTAATCATTCAAGAGTTTGATTTAAATCAGAACCTCGTATTTGAATGGAACGCCTGGAACCATTTAAATATTGCTGATTATACAAATTTAGATTTGACGGCAGACAATATTACGTGGATGCATGGCAACAGCATAGAAGTTGATTCAGATGAAAATATCCTAATATCCAACAGGAGGAGCAGTGAAATCATAAAGATTGATCGAAATAGCGGTGACGTCATATGGTATCTGGGAGGACCCAATAATGATTTTATGTTTATGAACGATTCCTGTAATGGTTTTAGCAAACAGCACGACGTCAGAAGGATTGAAAACGGAAACATAATTCTTTATGACAATGGGAACGATCATGAGCCCCCTATTTCCAGAGCTTTGGAATATGAAATTGATGAAGATGAAATGATAGCAAATCTCATTTGGGATTTTGTCCAGCCAGACGGATTTGTTGGATTGGCAATGGGCAGTGTACAAAGACTGCCCAACGAAAACACTTTGATCAATTGGGGAACAATAAACAACTTGGGTGCAATCATCACCGAAGTTGATTATGACAAGAATATAGTCCTTGAAATACAATATCCGCCGGACTATCACTCTTATAAGGTCAGAAAAAGTGATTGGCAATTTGAAACAAACCTGATTCCGGGTGACGTCAATTTGGATGACCAAATTGACGTCATGGATATAAATTATATTATTGACTATATTGTATTGAATAATTCAGAAATGGATGTTTTTCACCTATATCGATTTGATGTTAATAAAGACAGAATATTTAATGAAATTGATATTGAGCTG
This sequence comes from uncultured bacterium, assembly GCA_964399115.1. Lineage (GTDB taxonomy): Bacteria > Fidelibacterota > Marinisomatia > Marinisomatales > UBA1611 > CAYNPR01. Next base: position 10,483 of record CAYNPR010000025.1, read on the forward strand.
CTTTCGGATAAAATTCTGCTTCAATAATTAAATTGATACAGACTCAACAAACAAGTTTTTCAGGTTTTTGAGCATAAAAACATTATCATCCTGGAAAACAATTTTTGCATCCACCCGTTCCAGGCAAGCACTGCACAGGCTGCGTGTAAAATCATAGTAGGTATAGTTTCGAGTTGCCATGTGTAGTCCAGAAAAACATAAATGTTTTAAAGATAAAAAAAAAGCCGTCATATGACGGCTTTTTTTGAAGATATTTGTTTTCTACTTTGTAACCGTTACCGTTCGTGATGAAATGGTTGTGGGTATTATCGCATTTGCCAAACCACTAATCAAATAATCCATGAAAGCGGCCTTTGTTTCGATCGCGTAATTTTCTGCATCACCAGCCATAGCGTTAGTGTCTGCTCCTCCACCTATGCCAAGTGGGATAAGGCCCCATAAAGCATAATATTGTCTTGCAGAAACAGTTGTCCCAGATGACGGGCCATTGCCAATCACATGTGTGTGCGAACTACAAGCAAACAGGGAAAACAACAACAAAGTAACCACAACTAGCTTGAGAGATCTTATCATAATTTCACCTTTATTTATTAATGGGTTTCAGTGTGCTGAAGGATGATTCTATTGATGTTTGGTAATCAAAATATACATCTCTGCGCACTATGAAATCTAACTGAAAAACCGGATTGATTAAAACAAATAATTTAACGTTCACAACCAGATCGTTAAATAACTGATAGTGTACAACAGGCAGATCATTTATTGTAAATTGTGACCGAATTGGCTTTTTTCCACCCCAAGCGGCGGACAAGGCATCGTTGAATTCATCGTCAAGTTTTTCCAAAACGTTGGCATTGGAGATTTCAGAAACGATTATCGTTGAACCAACTGAATCGGTAAAAGCGCCCAAAACACTCGTGGTAAATATAGCATTGGGCTGATTCTCCAGATGATTTTTTAATAAGGTAAGTTCTTCATCACCAATCGCATAAAAAGACCGCGGTATCCGAAAACTCAAATTATTCAACACTGTTTTCTCAGATAATAAATCCAGGTCCGTCTGAAATTCCATTTTTGGAAATTTTTCGGGAACAGAATCTTTTGAACAGCTGACGAGACTGACAATAAAAACAGAATTTAGAACAAGCGACAGGAGTGTATTTCTCAAAACTTCCAATAAAAAGAGATATAGGGTCGCTGGAAATGGATTCCCACCCAAAGCCGATCGTCCAGCCCAATCCTATTTGTCAGAAAACCAATATCAAAATGAATGGGTGAACTCATTTTTGTATTATCCATAAAATTAATTGTTTCTGGATAGTGTGCATCGTAAAAAATTTCGCCCATAACTTTCATGTTTTTTGTTATGTCAAGATCCGCTGCAAGATAAATACGCGGTGCAACGTCTTCACCGGGATAAAAAACCGCACTGGCCCCAAGAGTCGTGTTTATCCGGCCATTCCCGCCATCCCGAAGCTTGGAAGACGTGATTGCACCAAAGACCTCAAACCACATTTTGTCACCGTCTTCCCATCCGTCATTCCACTCTCCGGGCTCATTCACATCCTTTGTGGCCCCAAGCGGAACGTATCTTCCGTCCCCAACAAGGATGCTGTCTCTTTCGTCCGTTTCGGTATTAGGGTTCCACTCCCACTGAATCTCCCACTGGGGTTCATCTCTCCACTTGTATTTCCCCGGGAGACCGCGGGTATGTAGGTGCCCTCCCGCCGCCAACGCTATTTGTGAATCCACGTTTCCAGTTTTAAATAGATTGATCTTCGGTCTTAAATTAAAATCCTGCCAAAAATAATTTGTCCACTTGCTTGTAATTTGAAAACGATCAGTCAAACCAAAACCCCAAGACAGACCACTAAAATACAGTTTGTTTTTTTCTATTGTATACCCAGTGGGGTCAAACCAGACGTCCATCAGCCTTTCTTTACTAAAATACCACTCGCCAGACCCAGCATCTTCCGCCTGCTCCCACCTTGTGCCAAAAAGAGTGCGCTTTGACTTTAAAGGCGCATTTTCATCTTTCTTTTTGATGCTCCCGATGGTTTTTATGTTTTCGGTTGGAATGGTGACCTCTCCAAAAGCGGATTCCAATTTGAAATAGGACGCTGTTTTTTCCAAAACGATTCCCTTTACGACATCGCCGGAATTCAATGTAATCGATACCGTTTCCTGTTTTAGGTCCGCTTTGTTAAGGGTCATTTGGCCCATCAATGGATTGACAATGGTAATAGTGGTTTCTGTTTCAGATACAATGGTTCCGGTGATTTTATCGCCGGTTTTCAGGGTCAGGGTTTTTAAGTCCTGAGCCAGAAGCGCAGACAACATTAAAATTAATGATGCAGTTTTCATTGTATTCTCCGTTAGATTATTATAAATCTACATACTCTCCCAGAAATAAAAAACATAGTCATCCCGCTTTAAAGCCCGTCTGCCATTAAAATCGCAAAAAAGAATATTGCCACGCACACCCCCTCAGCTCCATAGATTGATTGCCGTCGAAGTTGCTTTTCTTTCTGTTTATAGGCATGCATATACTGAATTTTTTGACTGGGATCCAGATCAATATAAATGGGGTCGTATGGGTTCATGTTGGATGCGACACCACTTTCGGTGTATAAAATGGCCACGGGAAGACCAACCGGATAGATAAAGCATGACGCTACACCTGCAGCGTTATATGTGGCCCGATTATGGTGATTGTTTGCCGCATTCTTGGCCTGGAACACAATTTCATCGTAGGACATTTTTTGTTTTTCTTCGGCAACCGCAATCTGCTCTCCTGTTTCAGGGTTAAACCGCGTTTCAATAATAGCTTCACCCGTTTCCGGATCGAAGCGCATGGCGCCCGATATTTTTTCACCTGTTTCCGGATCAAAGATAGGCTGTGTCTGGCCCGTATTGTAACTGGGAGTGGGCAACGGCTCAAAAGACTCTTTGTTAGTGGGGTCAGGCTTAAAAAAACTCATACCAATACTGCCGGTTACCA